>DATLKW010000018.1:0-20208 GCA_035538175.1 Gemmatimonadales bacterium
GTATTTTTTCTGACGGCAGCTTCGATTGCAAAACATTCCCCGCTCGGCGCACCCCGAAAACCGCCCTGAGGGGTCGGACGAGGTCCGACTCGGCATCGACCAATTCGGCAAGTTCTACCTGGACCTGGGCAAGGGACCGAAGCAGGTCCCCGATGACGAGCTCCCGGGACGCCTCGAGGCGGTCTTCGCCGCGCGTACCGTGGACAAGATCCTCTTCCTCAAGGCGGACCAGAACATCGAGTTCGCTCGCGTCCAGCAGGCGATTGAAATGGCCCGGAAAGCGGGCGTGCGCGTCGTCGGCGCCATCACCGAGCAGAAGCAGTCGCTCACCCGCCAGCGACCGAGGAGCTAACCCATGGCCATGGGATCGACCGGCGGCGGCGAGGGGCTCAGCTCCGACATTAACGTCACCCCGTTGATCGACGTGCTGCTGGTGCTCTTGATCATCTTCATGATCACGCAGCCGCTCTCGCGGAAAGCGTTCGACGTCCAGGTCCCGCCCGAGCAGCAGAGCAAGCAGAAAACTCCTCCGTCGAACCAGATCGTGCTCGAACTCAAGGGCGACGGCTCATACGCCATCAACGGCCAACCCTACACCGTCGAACAACTCGAGTCGGCGTTCCACCAGATTTACGACCCGCGCCCCGCCAAGCTGCTCTTCATCAAGGCGGCCCCGAACCGCAAGTACCTGGACGTCATGCAGGCCATGGACATCGCCCACGGCGCCGGCGTCCAGGTGATCGGCTTCACCCCGGCGGATCAGGCGAAGAAATAGGACCCGCGCTCCCGACCGAGGCGGCACGTAGGGGCGCGAGCGCGACTCGCGCCCCTACGGTCACGTTGGGGGGTATTTACTTGCCGTGACCCCGCGCCCCCCGGTGCCCCCCACCCCGGCCCTCCCCGCCCTCCGGCTCCCGCTCGGGCCCCGACGGCTTACCCCCGGCGCCACGGTCGCCCTCCTTGCCCACGCCGCCGTCCTCAGCGCCCTCCTCGCCCGAGGCCGCACGGCTCCCGACTCCGCGGGCGCCGCCCGCCCCGCCGCCACACTCAACTTCTTCGTCGTGCCGCAAGCCGGGCCGGCGTCGGTCGACGTGCCTCCCGCACCCCGGGTGTCGGCGGCCGAGCTCGCCACGCTGCGTCGCATCGCGGTCGAGCTCCCCCCCCTCACGCTCGCCGGCCCCGTCCTCCCCGCCCCCGTCGTCCCGACGCCGGGTGGCCCGAGCGGCGCGGAGAACGCACGTGCGGCGGCGCCGGCGACGGGCGCCGGGTCAGGCGCGGGGACGGCGCCCGGCAACGGGACGGGGCCTGGAACGGGGGACGGGGGCGGTTACATTTTTCACGCCGCGCCGCGGACGGCGATTCTGCCCCCGCTGGCGCGAGTTCCCGGATCCGTGACCGGTCGCACCCTGCGCGTCTCGTTCTGGGTGGCAACCGACGGACGCGTCACACGGGTGGAGGTAGACCCCCCGATCGCCGACGCGACCTACAACCGGGAGTTCCAACGACGGATGCTTGAGTACCAGTTCTACCCGGCCCACACGCGCGGCGGGCAGAACGTCGACGACGTCGTCACGGTCCCTCTGCGCATCGGTAATTGACTCGCCTCCCCACGGGAGGCGCCAAGGAGCCGCAACTCACTATGCTGCTTGCTCTCGTGCTAGGGCTCTCGGTCCTCGCCCTGGTCGTCGCGTGGAGTCTGCGGGGCTGGGTGCTCCGCCAGGACAACGGCACGCCGGAGATGCGCACGATCTCCGACGCGATCCAGGAGGGCGCCGAGGCGTTCCTGCGCCGCCAATACCGCACCATCGGCCTCCTCTCCGTGGCGCTCGGCGCCCTGATCTACGTGCTGTACGCCTTCTTCCGCCGCCCCCACGCCGACGAGCCAGCCGCCGCGACCCTCGCCCTCACGACCACCCTCTCGTTCTTGTTTGGGGCGCTCTGCTCCGGCGTCGCCGGCCTCGTGGGGATGTACGTGGCCGTACGCTCCAACATCCGAACCGCCAGCGCGGCGCGCTCGAGCCTCAACCGGGCGCTGCAGATTGCGCTGCGTGGCGGTGCGGTGAGCGGCCTCTTCGTCGTGGCGATGAGCCTCTTCGGCGTCGGCCTCCTCTACTCCATCCTCGACCTCCTGCACTTCGCGCCCACCAAGATCCCGCTCATGATCGTGGGGTACGGGTTCGGGGCGTCGTTCGTCGCTCTGTTCGCCCAGCTCGGCGGCGGCATCTACACCAAGGCGGCCGACGTCGGAGCAGATCTCGTGGGCAAGGTCGAGGCGGGCATCCCCGAGGACGACCCGCGCAATCCCGCAGTGATCGCGGACCTCGTGGGGGACAACGTGGGCGACTGCGCCGGCCGCGGTGCCGACCTGTTCGAGTCCACCGCGGCCGAGAACATCGGCGCCATGATCCTCGGCTCGGGCCTCGCCCTCGCCAATCCTGCCGCCTTCAGCCCGGCTGCGGTGGTCGGCGTGATGATGTTCCCGCTCGTGGCTCGCGCCTTCGGGCTCGTGGCCTCCATCATCGGGGTGCTCGTCGTCAAAGCGCGCGAGGACGAGGATCCGATGCAGGCGCTCAACCGTGGGTACATGTGGACCGCGCTGCTCGCCGCCGCCGGGTTTGCGGGCGGGACCTACTGGCTCCTCAATCCCCCCGCCCACCCGGAGGCCTGGTGGCACTTCGCCCTCTGCGGCGTCATCGGCATCGCCACCTCCATCGCCTTCGTCTACATCACCCAGTACTACACCGAATACCGCTACCGGCCGGTGAAGTCCATCGCCGCCGCGTCGGTCACGGGGCCGGCGACGAACATCATCGCCGGGTTCGCCGTGGCCCTCGAATGCACTGCGCTGCCGACCTTCACGATCTCCACCGCCATCATCGCCTCCTACCACCTCGGCGCCTCGAGCGGCCTGGCGCATGCGGGCCTGTTCGGGACCGCCGTCGCCACCATGGGCATGCTCGGCACCGCGGCGTACATCCTCGCCATGGACACCTTCGGGCCCATCACCGATAACGCCGGCGGCGTGATCGAGATGTCGCACCAGCCCGAGGACATCCGGCGCCGCACCGACCGGCTCGACGCCGTCGGCAACACCACCAAAGCCCTCACCAAGGGGTACGCGATCGGCTCCGCGGCGCTCGCCGCGTTCCTGCTCTTCTCCGCGTTTCTGGACGAGGTCGCGGCGCTCGGCTCGCCGCTCGCGGGCGTCGACATCTCGAAGCCCGAGGTGTTCGTCGGTGGCCTGCTCGGGGCCATGCTCGTGTTCTGGTTCTCGGCCCTCGCCATCGGCGCCGTCACGAAGGCCGCCGTCAGCGTCATCAAAGAGGTGCGCCGCCAATTCCAGGCCGATCCCGGGATCCTGAAGGGCACCTCCAAGCCCGACTATGGGACCGCAGTCGACATCGTCACCATCGGTGCCCTCAAGGCGATGGTCACCCCGGGCCTCCTAGCCGTCGGCATGCCGATCGCCGTCGGGCTCGTCTTCAAGCTGTTCCACCTCGGGGCTGAAACCGTGGCGGCCTTCCTGATGGTGGGCACGATCGCCGGCATCCTCATGGCCACGCTGCTCAACAACGGCGGGGGCGCGTGGGACAACGCCAAGAAGTTCATCGAGACCGGGGAATACGGCGGTAAGGGGAGCCCGGCCCACAAGGCGGGCGTCGTCGGCGACACCGTGGGCGATCCGTTCAAGGACACCGCGGGACCGTCCCTGCACGTGCTCATCAAACTCCTGAGCACAGTGACCTTGGTGCTGGCCCCGCTCTTTGTCTAGCACCCAGCAGCTCTTTCGGCGCAAGCCGATCTCGGAGCTGCTGAGCGAAGGGCAGAGCCCCTACGCCCTGAAGCGGGCCCTCGGGGCGGGGGACCTGATCATGCTCGGCATCGGCGCGGTGATCGGAGCCGGCATCTTCGGGGCGATCGGCACCGCCGCCGCCGGCCAGTACGACGCTGCCGGCCACATGGTGCGTAGCGGCGCGGGACCCGCCCTCGTTCTCTCCTTCCTACTCCTCGGCGTCGCCTGCGCCCTCGCGGGCCTGTGCTACGCCGAGCTCGCCGCCATGATCCCCCAGGCCGGGAGCGCCTACGCCTACTCGTACGCCACCCTGGGCGAGCTCGTCGCCTGGATCATCGGGTGGGACCTGATCCTCGAGTACGCGGTGGGCAACGTGGCCGTGGCGATCTCCTGGGGCGACTACTTCACCTCGCTCCTGGGGAGCTTCCACGTCCAGCCGCCCGTGTGGCTGATCACCGGCTACCGCACGGCGCTGCTCTCGCCCGATCCGGCGATCCACGGCCTCCTCGCCACGGCGCCGCACGTCCTCGGTCTCCCGATCCTCGTGAACGTTCCGGCGTTCGCGGTCGTCATGCTCATCACCTGGCTCCTCCTGCGCGGCGCGCGCGAGAGCGCCACGGCGAACAACGTGATGGTGACGATCAAACTCCTCGTGCTCGCGGTGTTCGTCATCGCGGGCCTCACCCACATCTCCCCGGCGAACTATCACCCCTTCGCCCCCAACGGATTCCGCGGCATCCACCAAGGGGCCGCCATCGTCTTCTTCGCCTACATCGGCTTCGACGCCATCTCGACCGCCGCCGAGGAGACGCGAAACCCTCAGCGCAACCTCCCGCTCGGCATCCTCGGAGGCCTCGTCATCTGCACCGTGATCTACATGATCGTCGGGGCCGTGCTGACCGGAATGGTCCCCTACCACGAGCTGGGCGTCGCCGATCCGCTCGCCAAGGCTCTGAACACGGCCGGCTACACGACGGTGGGCTGGATCGTGGCCCTGGGCGCCATCGTCTCCATGTCCGCCGTGCTGCTCGTCTTCCAGTACGGCCAGCCGCGCATCTTCTTCGCCATGGGGCGAGACGGCCTGCTGCCGCCCTGGGCTGCCAAGGTGCACCCGAAAAGCCGGGTGCCCCACATCACGACCCTCATCACCGGGATCTTCGTCGCGGTCTGGTCGCTCGTCGGGGACGCGGGCGAGACCTACAACCTCACCAACATCGGGACGCTGTTCGCCTTCGTGCTCGTGGCGATCGGCGTGCTCGTGCTGCGCTACACCGACCCCGCGCGGACGCGACCGTTCCGCGTCCCGTTCGTGTGGGGCGTCGCCCTCACCGCCGCCGCCCTGTGCCTGTTCGTCATGATCGGGCTGCCGCTCGAGACGTGGGGGCGGTTCGTGGTGTGGCTCGCGCTCGGGCTCCTCCTGTACGTCGGGTACGGGTACCGACACAGTAGGCTCCACGGCGCGCGGAGCGTCGCGGCGGGCGCCCCGCCCGCCCGGTGAAGCTCCATACGAAGATCGCCCTGGGCCTCGCCCTCGGCGCGACCACGGGGCTCGCCACCAACGTCTGGGCCGGCGGGGCAGGGTGGGTTCGCTGGCTCGATACCAACGTCGCCGGGCCCCTCGGCCAGATCTTCCTGCGGCTCCTCCTGATGACCGTCGTGCCCCTCGTCTTCACCTCGATCGTCCTCGGCGTCGCCCAGCTCGGCGATATCCGCAAGGTGGGGCGCGTCGGCGCGCGCTCGCTCGGCTACTTCCTGCTCTCGACCGTGATCTCGGCATGCATCGGCATCGGGCTCGTCAATCTGGTCCGACCCGGCGTGGGCGTCCCGGCGAGCGTTCGCACCCAGCTGCTCGAGGCCTACCGCGGCCAGGTGGCGGGTCTCCAGGCGGGTGGCACCGCCCACTTCGGCGTGGATCTCTTCGTCAACATCGTACCGCGCAACCCCATCCAAGCCGCCGCGAATCTCGACATGCTGGGGCTCATCTTCTTCGCGCTGGTGTTCGGGGCTGCCCTCACCCTGATCCCCACCGAGAAGGCGCGCCCCCTCATCGCCGTCCTCGACGCGGTCGGCGAGGCCATCATCCGGATCATCGGCCTGGCGATGTCGGTCGCGCCCTACGGCGTCTTCGGGCTCATCTTCGTCGTGACGTCGCTCCTCGGCTGGGATATCCTCGCCAAGCTACTCGCCTACGTCCTGGTCGTCCTCGTGGGCCTCTTTCTTCACGGCGCCGTGAGCTTGTCGCTCCTCGTCCGCTACCTTGGCGGGCTCTCCCCCCTCGTCTTCTGGCGCAAGATCGGGCCGAGCATCGTCACCGCCTTCTCCACCTCCTCCTCCAACGCCACCCTGCCCACCAACATTCAGGTGGCCGAGCGCGACTTGAAGATCCCGGCCAACATCGCGGGCTTCGTCCTTCCCCTCGGCTCGACGATGTGCCACAACGGCACGGCCCTCTATGAAGGCGTCACGGTGCTCTTCTTGGCCCAGCTCTTCGGCGTGCCCCTCACGCTCGGCCAACAGGCGATCGCCATCGTCCTGAGCGTGCTCACGGCGGTGGGGACCGCGGGCGTGCCGGGGGGGTCGCTCCCGCTCCTCATGGTGGTGTGTGCCGCGGTCGGCGTGCCGCCCGAAGTGGTGGGGGTCGTCTACGGCGTGGAGCGCATCCTCGACATGACCCGCACCACCCTCAACGTGAGCGGCGACCTGACGGCGGCCGTCTATGTCGCCCGGACCGAGAGCGCCTGGGATCCCGCCCTCGTCACCGCGCCGGCGGGCGTCGCCGCGTGAGAGGTTAAGAAAGCTCCGCCGCGAGCTGGAGCGCCGCTGCTGCGGAATCGATCCGGTCGGCGAGCAAGCGCGCCCGCTTGAACGTGACGTCGAGGCGTCCGCGGAACGCGGTCGTGAGCGGCGACTGTGGCAAGAGCAGTCCGCCGGTGATCGCGACCGGAACGGGTGCCGTGCCGGGAAAGTGACGCGCCAGAATCAGAACGAGCTCGACGAGCTCGCGGGCTGCCTCGTCCACGGCGTGCTGTGCGACGAGCTCGCCCTCGCGGGCCGCGTTCAGGACGTGCGGCGCGAGGCCTGCCACCTGCGCCGGCGTCGCCGTCGCGGTCCAGCGCACCAGGTCGTCGAAGCGCTGCAGGCCGAGCGCGCTCAAGAGACGCGCCAAAAGCGTCGAGCCCTCCCCCCGGCCGTCGTGGGCGCGTCCCGCCAGGTCGAGCGCGCGCCGCCCGAGCCAGTACCCCCCGCCCTCGTCGCCGAGCTGCCACCCGTACCCGCCCGCCCGATGCAGCTCACCCGCGGGCGTGCGCGCGTAGGCGATCGAACCCGTGCCCGCGTTCACCAAGATCCCCGGCCCCTTGGCGAACGCACTCGTCAACGCCACCTCGCCGTCCGCCACCACCCGCACCCGCCGCGCCACCGCCACCCCTCCCTCGCCCAACGCGGCCTCGAGCTCCGCCTGCTCCTGGGCCCGGCCCGCCCCCGCCGCGCCCACCACCGCCCGCTCCACGGGCAACGTCACGGCGGCGAGCGCCGCCGCCCGGCGCGCCGTCTCGGCGAGCACCACCGCGGACGCCTGTGCCCCTCCCGGCCGCATCGCCGCCCCCGGCCCGTCGGCCCGACCCAATACGCGATCGACCGACCCCACGACTACCGTCGAATGCGACCCCCCCGCATCGGCTCCGAGGAGCACCACGCCCGAGGCCGTCACGGCGCTCCGAGTTGGGGCGCGACACTCCGAGACGCCTGCGGGGCGGCGTGCACGAACGACACGAGGATCCCGACCAGGACCGTAAGGGCCGTCCCAAGTGGCACGTACCAGGGCCAGGCGAGCCCGGGGACCCAGGGGAAGTGTGGGATGACAGCCCCCAGCACGATCGGCGTCATAAACAGGACCCCAGCACACATCGCGACGATCACGTCGCGCTCCCGGGCGCGCGCCCACCAGCCGCCGAGGAGATAGGTCCCGAGGAGACTGCCGTAGGTGAGCGAGGTGATGCTGAGCGCGAGCTGCACGACCGGCGTGTTCTGATCGCGGAACGCCATTGCCCCGCCGACGAGCACCGCCGTCCAGAGGAGCGTGAGCCAGCGCCCGACCCGCAAGAGGTGGGTCGAATCGTGGCGGCCCGTCATCGGCGAGTAGAAGTCGAGCGTCGAGGCGGAGGCGAGCGAGTTGACGGCGGAGGCATGACTGCTCATCGCGGCCGCGAGGATCCCCGCCACCACGAGCCCGGCGAGGCCGGCCGGCAGGTGCGTGATCACGAACGTGGGATAGATGGCGTCGCTGCGCATGCGGCCGTCATCCGCCCCGGCGAGCCAGAGGCTCGTTCCAACCACAAGGAAGAGGCCGATCTGCAGAATGATGAAGAGCCCCGACCCGATGAGCGCGCGCTGGGCGTCCTTGAGCCCGCGCGCCGCGAGGAGCCGCTGCACAATCAGGTGATCGGTCCCGTGCGACGCCCCCGCGATCAGCGCGCCCCCGATGAGTCCGCCCCAGAACGTGTACAGCACCCGGAAGGAGGGCGTGAAATCGAACACCACAAGCTTCCCCTGCTCCCAGGCCCGCGCGAAGATGCCCCAACCGCCGGCGAGTTCGGTCGCCACGATCAACGTGGCGATCCCCCCCACGAGATAGACCCCAAGCTGGACCACATCCACCCAGACGACGGCGCGCAGGCCCCCCACCCAGGTGTAGATCACCGTCACGACGCCGATCGCGAGGATTCCGACGGCGAGGCTCGTGGGCGTGGGGCTGCCGTAGAGGATGATGGCGAGCGGGATCGCCGTGGCGAAAATGCGCACGCAATCGGCGAGGGCGCGCGTGAACAGGAATAGGGCCGACGCGGCGCGCCGAGCGCGCACACCGAAACGTCGTTCGAGGCGTTGGTAGGCCGTGTCTTGGGTGCCGTCGAAGTAGCCCGGGAGGAGGAAGGCGGCGACGCCGATCCGCCCCACGAGGTAGCCGAAGGTCACCTGGAGCCAGGCGAGGTTCGTGCGAGCCGCTATGCCGGGGAACGAGATGACGGTGAGCGCCGACGTCTCGGTCGCCACGATCGAGAGCATGAGCGCCCACCACGGGAGCCCGCGGTGGCCGAGGAAATAGTCGCTCGCGTCGCGTTGGCGCCCCGCGAGCCCGAGGCCGAAGGCCACCACCGCGACGCAGTACGCCACGATGACGACGACGTCGAGCGGCCTCACCGCAGGGCAGCAAAAAGCCCGCGGCGAGCGCGGGCTAAGACCACCGGTGTGACGCGGGCCAACGGCCTCTCAGACCGTGAACGACGATCCGCAGCCGCAGCCGCCCGTGGCGTTCGGGTTGTCGAAGGCGAACCCCGACTCCTGGAAGTTGCTCTTGTAGTCCAAGGTCACGCCGTTCAGGTACTGGGCGCTGAACCCGTCCACAAAGCACCGCACCCCGGCACTCTCGATCACGACGTCGTCCTCGCCGGGCTGGTCTTCGATGCTCAAACTGTAGCGGAACCCCGAGCACCCGCCCGGGAGCACGCCGATCCGGAGCCCCGCCGTCTCGGGTACCGCCTGCTCCTCCGCCATGAACTTGCGCACCTCTGCCGCGGCCTTCTCGGTGAGGGTCAGGGTCAAGGGGGTCTGCGTCGTCGCCATTGCGATCCTCCAGTCTCATGCGAACTTAGAACGTCCCGACGACCCTGTCAACTCGTCGCACCCACTCCCTCGCGGACGGACGGCCATGCGGCTCACGCTCGCCGATTGGTTAGTGGTAACCCTCTACTTCCTGTTCAACCTGGCCGTCGGATTGTACTACAAAGCTCGCGCGGGCACGAGCACGGCGGAGTACTTCCTCTCCGGCCGGAACGTGCCGTGGTGGCTCGCGGGAACGTCGATGGTCGCGACGACGTTCGCCGCCGACACGCCCCTCGCCGTCACCGGCTTCGTCGCACGCAACGGCGTCGCCGGGAACTGGATCTGGTGGAACCTGCTCGCGAGCGGGATGCTCACCGTGTTCTTCTACGCTCGGCTGTGGCGACGCGCCGGCGTGATGACCGACATCGAGTTTGCCGAGCTCCGCTACAGCGGGAAGGCGGCCGCCTTCCTCCGCGGCTTCCGCGCCGTCTACCTGGGCCTGCTCATCAATTGCATCATCCTCGGCTGGGTGAACCTCGCCATGGCGAAGATCCTCGAGCTCGTGTTCGGGATCTCCAAGGGCGAAGCGCTCTGGGTCGTGGTCGGGCTGATCGTGGTCACGTCGGCGATCTCGACGCTCTCCGGCCTGTGGGGGGTGCTCGTCACCGACCTGTTCCAGTTCGTGATCAAGATGGGCATGGTGATCGTGCTGGCCGTGGTCGCCGTCCAGGCCGTGGGTGGGATCGACGCCATGCGGGTGAAACTCGCCGCCATCGACCAGTTGCGGGGGGGCACGAGCGGGGGCCAAGGCTCCGTGCTCAGCTTCGTCCCCGACTTGAGCTCGGCGTGGATGCCGATGATCACCTTCTTCGTCTACATCGCCGTGAACTGGTGGGCGACCTGGTATCCGGGCGCCGAACCCGGCGGGGGCGGCTACGTCGCCCAACGCATGTTGAGCGCTAAAGACGAAAAGAACTCGCTGCTCGCGACGTTGTGGTTCAACATCGCGCACTACGCGGTGCGGCCCTGGCCCTGGATCCTCGTGGCGCTCGCCTCGCTGATCCTCTTCCCCAACCTCCAGGATCCGGAGACCGGGTACATCCGGGTCATGATCGACTACCTCCCGTCGTCGTTACGAGGGCTCATGATCGCGGCGTTCGCGGCGGCTTTCATGTCGACGATCGCGACCCAGCTCAACTGGGGGGCGAGCTACGTCGTGAACGACTTCTATCGGCGATTCGTCCGCCGCCAGGAGAGTGAGTCGCACTACGTGCTGGCCTCACGGCTCGCGACGGGGCTGCTGACCGTCCTATCGGCGGCGGTGGCGTTCCGCATCGAGTCGATCGGCGGAGCCTGGAAGATCTTGATCATCACGGGCGCCGGCACCGGCGCCGTGCTGCTCTTGCGCTGGTACTGGTGGCGCGTCAACGCCTGGAGCGAGATCTCGGCGATGATCACGGCGTTCGTCGTGTCGGTCGCGCTGCAGGCGGTCTTCGGGCTCGACAGCGACCGCCCCGTCGACTTCGCCAAGATCGTGCTCATCACCGTGGCCATCACGAGCGTCGTGTGGCTCGTCGTCACGTTCCTCACGCGCCCCGAGTCTGAGACGACGCTGGACGCGTTCTATCGGCGCACCCGCCCGTCCCGCACCGGCTGGGGACCCGTCGCGGCCCGAGCGCCGGACGTCGTGGCGTCGGCCGACGGGCTCGCGAACCTGCTCGACTGGGTGTCGGGCTGCGTCCTCGTCTACGGCGCCCTGTTCGGAGTGGGGAAGCTGCTCCTGCACGAGCCCGGGGCCGGCATCGTCCTGCTCACACTCGCCGCCGTCGCGGGGGGCGTCATCTACCGCGACCTGTCGCGGCGCGGCTGGAAGACAGTCGTCGAGTAGCCCAGCCCTGTGGGCCGACTAGAGCTCCGGTCGCACGAGCGCGTCGGCCACCAAGTCGGCAACCCGCGGTCGGACGCCCAGGATGGCCGTGTTGGCGCGTGTCGGGTTGACGCGGTTGGTAAGCAGGATGATGAACAGGTCCCGCTCGGGATCGAGCCAAATCGATGTGCCCGTATAGCCCGTGTGCCCGAAGGAGCGCCGCGAGAGCCTTGTCCCGGCGCTTGAGTAGCCCGAATCTGACGGCGTGTCCCACCCGAGCGCGCGCGTCGAGCCGGGCGGTAGGTTCTGGCGTCGGATGAATTCGGCCACCGTCTCGGGCCGCACGAGCTGGAGCGCATCCCAGGCGCCGCTGTTCAAGAGCATCGCCGCGAAGCGCGAGAGGTCAAGCGCGTTCGAGAAGAGCCCCGCGTTCCCCGATACGCCGCCGAGCCGGGCAGCGCTCTCATCGTGGACCTCGCCCACGAGCAGCCGATGCCGAAACAGGGTGTCGTACTCGGTGGGCGCGATCCGATCCCGCCACGCCGACGGCGGCTGGAACCGCGTGGCCGGCATCCCGAGCGGGCCGAACACGCGGCGCGCCAGGAATTGGTCGAACGGCTCGCCCGCGAGCCGCTCGACCGCCTGCATCAAGACGATGGCGCTCAGGTCCGAATAGCGGTATACCGTGCCCGGCGGATCAAGGAGATGCGAGGTGTCGACGGCCGTGAGCGCCGCCGCCCGCGTCGCGGTCGAGTCGTACAGGGGCAGATCCGCCACGAGACCGGCCGAGTGGGTGAGCAGGTGCCGCACCGTCACCTGCGCCTTCATCGGCCCGACGAATTCCGGGACGTAGCGCTCGATCGGCGCGTCGAGCGCTAGCTTGCCTTGATCCACGAGCAGCATGCACGCGGTCGTGAGGCCGACCACCTTGGTGAGCGATGCTAGGTCGTAGATCGTCTGGGGCACGACCGGCCGAGGGTCGCTCGCGGCGTAATGCCCGACCGCGGCGAGGAGTGCGAGCCGGCCGTGACGCCCGACCGCCACGACGGCGCCCGGAAACGCGCTGTCGACTTGGGTCCGCAAGTAGACTACGACCCCGGCGAGCCGCGTGCTGTCGAAGCCCAGGACGCCGGCTGCCGTCGCCGGAACCGCCACCATGGCGGGCCGCGGCGGCACGCCCGGTCGGCTGCACCCGAGGGCGAGCCCTAGCGCCCCCGCGACGAGCGCTCCACGTCTCCTCACGGCTGGACCGCCCGAACTCTGACCCCCCAGCCCACCGAATAGTCGGGCGGCACGCGCGTGGGCAGGTGCCCGCCGATCGCGACCTTGCCGAGCAAGGCGAGGGCCACGGCGCGCTCGGAGGCGCGAACCCCACTCCAGGCGATGAGGTACGACTTCACCGTCGGCGTCTGGTTGAGCAGATACGGACTCCCGAGCGACACCAGCACCGTGGGGCGGGTGGCATCGGTCGCGGTGATGAGGGCGGCGAGCGAATCGGGCAGGGCGATCGTGCCCCGCGCCGAGAGGGGACGGACGTTGGCGAGGAATACCGTCGCTGGCGCACGCGCGATCACGGTGCGAGCGGAGTCGTACGACAAGGTCCCCGACATCGGCCACAGCCGGAAGTAGTCGACCGTGTCACCGCCCTGATGGAGCAGCTGCGTCACGGTCTGGCCCACGCCGCTATTGAACTCGTCAGCGTACGCGATCAGCGCCAGCCGCCGCGGGTGGGCCCGCAACGCGTGCAGGCGCCCGCCCACGTCCCGCACCAGTGTCAGGGCGCGCACCGCTAGGTCGTTCGCTTCGTCCTGGAACCCCTTGCCCCCCACGACCAACATGATGGAATCGAGCGGCACGGTACGCCGCTCGAACAAGCCGAGCCGGCGCTTCACCTCGAGCACCCGCCGGAGCGAGCGCTCAAGACGCTCGGCGCTGATCCGCCCGCTCGCGACCGCCCCCGTCATCGCGGCCACCGCGGAATCGGGATCGGCGGGCATGAGCAACAGGTCCGACCCGGCGAGGAACGCGCGCACCGTCGCCTCCCCGGCACCGTACTTCGCGACGATCGCTCCCATCATCAGGGCGTCGGTCACGACGAGCCCACGGAACCCGAGCGAGTCGCGCAACAGGCCGGTCAGCACGGCGGAGGACAACGTTCCCGGTTCGTCGTCCGACCCGGTGAGCGCTGGGAAGGCAATGTGCGCACTCATCACCACGTCGGCTCCCGCCGCGATGCCGGCCCGGAACGGCACGAGCTCGAGCGTGTCGAGGCGCGGATACCCCGAGCGGATGATCGGGAGCCCGATATGCGAATCGCTCTCGGTATCGCCGTGGCCGGGAAAGTGCTTCAACGTCGCGAGCATCCCGTGGTCGTGCAGCCCGTGCACGTATTCGGTGACGAGCCGCGACACCGTCCGCGGGTCCTCGCCGAACGAGCGGGTATTGATGATCGGGTTGGCGGGGTTGTTGTTGACGTCGGCGTCGGGAGCGAAATTCACCTGAATCCCGACCGCCCGGCCCTCGACCGCGGCGGCGCGACCCACCGCGTAGGCGTCGCGCGGATCGCCCGTCGCGCCGACCGCCATGATGGGCGGAAACACCGTCGCGCCCACGACCCGCATCCCGGCCCCCCATTCCATGTCCGCGGAGACGAGCAGCGGGAGGCGAGACCGACGCTGCAACGCGTTGAGCTTGGCGGCGATGTCGAAGGGCGAGCCCACGGAGACGATCAGTCCCCCCACCTCGAGCGAGTCGACCCAACGCGCTGCCACCTGGAAAAGCGAATCGTCAAACGCGGTGTAACTTCCCGAGAGCCACGGGACCACGAGCTGGGCCACTCGCTCGCGCCCGCTGAGCCGCGCGATTATCGAATCCACAGGGCCTGCTGGCGGCGGGCCCGGCTGGGCCCCGACCACGGCGGCAGGGACCGGGGAAGGAGATGGACCGACGGCAGGACGCACCGATCGGGTGCACCCCGTCACCACCGCTATCGCCAGGAGCCTATGCGCCCGCATGTGATCTCGCTCGTCCTCGTGTTCGCGTGGACCCAACCCGCGGCCGCGCAGGTGCGGCCGGGGATCGAAGTGCTCCTCTCGGACTCGATCGGCCTGGTCGCCGGCAAGCGCGTCGCCTTGCTCACGAACCAGACCGGCGTGAACCGGCTGGGACGACGCGACATCGATCTCCTGCGCGGGACCCCAGGCGTGCGCCTCCTCCTTGTCCTCAGTCCCGAACACGGGCTGCGCGGCACCGAAGACCGGCCCGGCCTCCCCGACACGGTCGACGCGGCGACGGGCCTACCAATCTACAGCCTCTACGGCGGGACACCCCTCGACCGGATCGCGCTGCTCGACAGCGCGGACGTCGTGCTCGTCGACCTCCAGGACATCGGCGCGCGCTACTACAGCTACCCGAGCACCGCCGTGCTCGTCGCGGCCGAGGCGGCCCGCCGGGGGAAGGCGATCGTCGTGCTCGACCGGCCCAACCCGATCGGCGGCGTGGCGGTCCAGGGCAACGTCGCCCCCGCCCCCCGCAGCCTCACCCGCGTCGGCGACTTTCTCCCCGTCCCGATCCGCCACGGCATGACGATCGGCGAGCTGGTCCGTTTCGCCGACGACCTCTATGGACTCCGGGCCCGGCTCACCGTGGTGCCGGCCACGGGGTGGCGGCGCGCGATGTACTACGACGACACCGGCCTCCCCTGGGTGCGCCCGTCGCCCAATATGCCCGACTTGGAGAGCGCCCTCGACTACCCCGGGACCTGCCTCTTCGAGGGGACCAATCTCTCGGTCGGTCGCGGCACGCCATTCGCCTTCCAGGTGATCGGCGCCCCGTGGCTCGACACCGGCGCCGTGCTGCCGCGCCTGCGCGGCGGCGGCCGCTGGACCCAAGAGGGACTGAACGGCGTGGAGATGGCGGGCGTGGTTTTCACACCGCAGCGCCCGACGGACGGCAAGTACCCCGAGGCCCTCGTGCGCGGCGTCCGCCTGCACGTGACCGATCGTCGCCGCTACGATCCCACGCGCGCCGCCGTGCTCCTCCTGCGGGCGATCGCCGACGCGCATCCCGACTCGCTCGTGTTCGACGCGGCCCGCTTCGATCAGCTAGCCGAGGGCGGCGAGCTGCGCCGTGCCATCCTCGCCGGCCGCTCGGCCGATGCGGTGTGGCGCGCCTGGGATCGCCCACTCGCGCGGTTTCGCTCCGTGCGCGCCAAGTATTTGCTCTATTGAGCGTGGGGCCCCCTCCGACTACTTTCCCCCCCCGGCCATGAATGCGATTCCCGAGAACGTCCGCGAGCGCGTCGGCACGCTGCTCGATCCGCTCGCCCGGTTGCTCATCCGCCTGCACGTTCGGCCCAACCTCATCACCACCATCGGCACCTTGGTGGTGACGGCGTCCGCCGCCGCGTTCGCGGTCGGGTGGATCCGCTGGGGCGGGCTCCCGCTGCTCGTGTCCGGCGTGTGCGACATGGTCGACGGCCGCGTCGCTCGCAACGGGCGCATGGTCACCACCTTCGGCGCGTTCTACGACTCCTCGCTCGATCGAGTCGGCGAGGCAGCGCTGTTCGGAGGGATCGCCATCTTCTTCCTGCAGGATGGGGCCGGCCCCGAGCGCCGCACCCTCGCCGTTATGGCCTGCCTCGTCGCCCTCGCCGCGTCCCTCCTCGTGTCCTACACACGGGCCCGGGCTGAGGGCCTGGGGCTCACCGTCAAAGTGGGCATTGCGCAGCGCGCGGAGCGCGTGCTCGTGCTCGGCGTCCCGACCTTCGCCTTCGGCGCCGGGAACCACGGGTCGTTGCTCTTCTGGATCGTCGTCGTGCTCGCGCTCGCGACCAGCATCACCGTGGTCCAGCGCGTCATCTATGTGGCGCGCGCCGCCCGGGGCCCCGTCTTGCACCGACCCCCGCGGCCGCGGGAGACCGTCCCGGGCCACGCGCCCGCACTGCAAGCGCGGAAAGGACCCTAATGGTGTCGCAGCCGTCGGCCCGGGACATTGCCCCCGCCACCGGGAAACTGGGCGTCATGCTCGTGGGCTTGGGGGCCGTGTCGACGACCTTCATCGCAGGAGTCGAAAACATCCGCCGCGGCACCGCGCTCCCGATCGGTTCCCTGTCCCAAATGGGCACGATCCGCCTCGGCAAGCGCACGGAGCGGCGGGCGCCTAAGATCCGGGACTTCGCTCCCCTCGCGAGCTTGGATGACTTGGTGTTCGCCGCCTGGGACCCCATTCCGGACGATGCCTACAGCGCCGCCCGCAAAGCCGGGGTGCTCGAACCCCCCCACCTCGAGCCGATCCGCGATTTCCTCACCGGCGTCCAGCCGATGCCCGCGGCGTTCGACCAGCAGTACGTGAAACGGCTGCACGGAACCCACACGAAGCGCGCGACGTCCAAACGCGACTTGGCGGAGCAGCTGCGGCAAGACATCCGCGACTTCAAGCGGCGCTCGGGCGCTGCCCGCTTGGTGATGATCTGGGCCGCCTCCACCGAGGTGTTCCTTACCCCGGGCCCCGCGCACCAAAACCTCGCGGCGTTCGAGAAGGCGATGGCCGAGAACGACCCCGCCATCGCTCCGTCGATGCTCTACGCCTACGCGGCCTTGATGGAGAACGTCCCGTTCGCGAACGGTGCCCCGAACCTCACCGTAGACGTGCCGGCCCTCGAGCGCCTCGCCGAAGACCGCCACCTCCCGATCGGCGGCAAGGACTTCAAGACCGGCCAGACGATGATGAAGACGGTGCTCGCCCCTGCCTTCAAGGCCCGCATGCTCGGCCTCGCCGGCTGGTACTCCACCAACATCCTCGGCAATCGCGACGGCGAGGTGCTCGACGACCCCGACTCGTTCAAGACCAAAGAGGAATCGAAGCTCGGCGTCCTCGAATACATCCTCCAGCCCGACCAGTATCCCGAGCTGTACGGCAACGTGTTCCACAAGGTGCGCATCAACTACTACCCGCCGCGCGGCGACAACAAGGAGGGGTGGGACAACATCGACATCTTCGGGTGGCTCGGCTACCCGATGCAGATCAAGGTCGACTTCCTGTGCCGCGACTCGATCCTCGCGGCCCCGATCGTCTTGGACCTCGCCCTGTTCTTCGA
Organism: Gemmatimonadales bacterium; assembly: GCA_035538175.1. Lineage (GTDB taxonomy): Bacteria > Gemmatimonadota > Gemmatimonadetes > Gemmatimonadales > GWC2-71-9 > AG41. Next base: position 17,356 of record DATLKW010000018.1, read on the forward strand.
CCTCGCCCAACGGGCCCGTCTCGCGGGCATCCAAGAGTGGCTCTCCTTCTACTTCAAGAGCCCCCAGACCGCCCCGGGCCTCTACCCGGAGCACGACCTCTTCATCCAACAGACCAAACTCAAGAACACCCTGCGCTGGCTCATGGGCGAAGAGCAGATCACCCACCTGGGTATCGAGTACTACGAGAAGGCGTGAGCATCGCGCAGGACGTCGTCACGGCCGTGGGCCTCGCCGCCATCGTCTGGGTACTGTGGTATTTCCTCTTCGCGCGTGGGCCCGCGAGCGCCGCCACCCCCACCGACGGCGTCCAAGAGGTGCGCATCACCGTGAAGGGCGGCTACACCCCCGACACTGTCGTGGTCCAGGCGGGCAAGCCGGTGCGGCTCCAGTTCTACCGCGACGAGACGGCCGACTGCTCGGAACGCCTCGTCCTCGAGGCCTTCGGGATCGATACGGCCCTCCCCGCGTTCCAGACCACGGACATCGAGTTCACGCCCCAGGAGGCTGGCGAATTCCCGTTCCGCTGCGGGATGACCATGCTCAAGGGGCTCGTCGTCGTGGAACCCGCGACCCCGGACCGCCGCCCCGCCGTCTCGCCCCACACGTTCCATGAGTAAGGCCCGCATCCTCCTGCCGATCGAGGGCATGAGCTGCGCCTCGTGCGCGGCCACTGTACAGGACGCCTTGGGGCGCGCGCCCGGCGTCACCCACGCGAGCGTCAACTACGCGACCGCCAAGGCGGCCGTGGACTACGACGACACCCAGACCCAGATCGGCCCGCTCATCAAGGCGGTGCGCGCGGCGGGCTACGACTGCGGCTCGGCCAGCGTCACCTTCGGCGTCGACCAGCTGCACTACGCCCCGAGCGTGACGCCGCTCGAGCAGCTGGTGCGGCGCGTGCCCGGCGTCATCCGCGTTGCCGCCAATCAGGCAACCGAATCGGTCACCGTCGACTACGTCCCCGGCGCCACGACCGCCGACGCGCTCGAGCGCGCCGTCGCTGCGGCGGGGTTCCGCGTGGCGGAGCCGATTGCGGCGGAGGATCCCCTCGAGCGCGAGCGCCTCGCCCGGCGACGCGAGCTCGGCACGCTCGCCGGGAAATTCGCCCTCGCGGCGGTCGCGACCGTCATCACCATGCTCGGCTCCATGCTCCTCATGGCCGGCCACGACGACGGCACGCTCCGCAGCATCGATCTCCTCGGCCGCGCGCTCCTCCCGCTCGCCCTCGCGTTGAACGAGGCCCTCGGGCGCGCGGGCGCCCTCGACCCCCAGTGGATCCGCGTGGGCCTCGCCCTCGTCACCCTGCCGGTCGTCGTCTGGTCGGGAGCCCAGTTCTATCGCGGGACCTGGAGCGGATTCAAGCACCGCACCGCGGACATGAACACCCTCATCGGGGTCGGCACGGGAGTGGCGTTCGGGTATTCGCTCGTCGCCACGTTCGCCCCCGGCGTGTTCAGCGGCACGGGGCGCGCCGTCGACGTCTACTACGAGTCGGTATGCGCGATCATCGCGCTCATCCTCCTCGGACGCCTGCTCGAGGCGCGCGCCAAGGGCCGCACGTCGGACGCGATCCGTCGGCTCGCGGGCCTGCGCGCCAAAACGGCCCACGTCGTCCGCGACGGTAGGGAGAGCGAACTCCCCGTCGAAGCGGTCGCACCCGGCGACCTCCTGATCGTCAAACCGGGAGAGCAGATCCCGGTCGACGGGGTCGTCACGGAAGGCGCCTCGGCCGTGAACGAAGCGATGATCACGGGCGAACCCCTGCCGGTACCGAAGAAGATCGGCGACGAGGTCATCGGCGCCACCCTGAACACCACCGGCAGCATCACCTTCCGCGCGACGCGCGTCGGGAAGGACTCGGCCTTGGGCCAGATCGTCCGGCTCGTCGAAGAGGCGCAAGCCACCAAGCCGCCGATCCAGTGGCTCGCCGACCGTGTGGCGGGTGTCTTCGTGCCGATCGTCATCGCCCTTGCGATCGGCGCTTTCGTGGTGTGGTTCGACATGGCCCGGAGCCCGCTCCGGTGTTCGCCACCGTGGCGCTCGTCACGGTCCTCATCATCGCCTGCCCGTGCGCCCTCGGCCTCGCGACGCCGACGGCCGTCCTCGTCGCGACCGGCAAAGCCGCCGAATACGGCATCCTGCTCCGCAGCGGCGAGGCGCTCGAGCGCCTCGCCCGCGTTCGCACCGTGCTGCTCGATAAGACCGGCACCATCACCCAGGGGCGACCCACGGTCACCCACATCCTCACCGCCAGACGCCCCGACGGCAGCTCCGTGACGCCCGCCGAGGTGCTCAAATGGGCCGCCTCCGTCGAGCAGCGCTCCGAACACCCCGTCGCGGTCGCCATCACCAAGGCGGCCCACGACCGCCAGGTGGGCGTCCTACCCGTCGAGAAATTCGCCGCCATGGAGGGACGGGGTGCTCGGGGGACGGTCGACCGGCGCATCGTCGAAGTCGTCTCGCTTCGCCACGCCCGCGAGCGGAGCCTCGAGCTCGGCACCCTCGGCGAAGATGCCGACAAGCTCGCGGCACAGGCCCGCACGCCCGTGATCGTGGTCGTGAACAACAGCGTATACGCGGTTATCGCGGTGTCCGACCCGATTCAGCCGACTGCGAAAGAGGCGATCGCCGCACTCCAGCGCCTGGGCTTCGCGGTGAAAATGCTCTCGGGGGACTCGAAACGCGCGGCGCAGGCGGTGGCCGAGGAGGTGGGAATCGCCGACGTCGTCGCCGAGGTCCTCCCGTCCCAGAAGGCCGACATCGTAAAGAAAGCCCAGCGCCAGGGGACGGCGGTGGCCATGGTGGGCGACGGTATCAACGACGCCCCGGCACTCGCGCGCGCCGACGTCGGC
>DATLKW010000019.1:0-3755 GCA_035538175.1 Gemmatimonadales bacterium
TTCTCGCGCCGCCGGTTCTGAGAACCCCCGGTCTCGGCCCCCGCTGTCGCGCACGCGCCCGGGCGCCTCTCGATCACCGCCGGACCCACGGTCGACGGGCCGTTCGACGCGCGTCGGGCGGTCCGAGCCGCGGCGGACGTCGAAGGGATCGGTACGCACCGGATCCGCAGACGACCACGCGCGCTCGCGCACCCGCACGCCGCGTGACTGGACGCCCGAGTACAGGGTCGTCGGTGGGCCGCGCCAACGCGCCCCGATGCCGGCGAGACCGAGGTTCGTGCCGGGACGGTCCTTGAAGTAGAGTCCCGATCCTGTCCCTGGGCCGCCGCGCAGCCGGTTCACGAACAGATTGTTGGGCTGGTTCCCGTAGAGGAACGGCTGAGTGTAGATGTACGGCTGGAAGTACGGGCGGTACACGTACGTGAACCCGAACCCGCCGTAGCCGTAAGGCCAGAAGGGGCTATAGCCGTAGTAGTAGGGGTTGTAGTAGCCCCAATAGTACGAGCTCGGGTAGAAGCCGCACGCGAACGGGTCGTAGAACAAGGGGTCGTAGCACGAGCCGAACCCGGTGTAGCGGTAGGGCCAGCCCCAACCCCCGCCATAATCCCAATCCCATCCCGGCGACACGTATCGGTGCGAGTAGGTTCGGTACGTCTCGACGATGTAGCGCGCCGCGTCGTAATCGAAGTGCCCGTCCGGGGTCATGCGCTGCACGATGTCCACCAGGGCGGATTCCTTGTCGTCCCCCGCCTGGCGCGCGTCGAGGACGCGGTAGTCCCAGTGATCGCCGCGCACGAACTCGTCGAACTTGAACGGCGTCGCGGACCGCGCCGCGACGACCACGCCTTCGCCCTCGCGCTCGTCGACGAAGAACGCCTCGCGATCGCCGCGGCCTCGGACCTCGATCGTCTCGCCGCCACGCACGAAGTCGTCGCTCGAGGGATCGAGCGGGAACAAGACCCGCACCCGCCCCTCGGCGTCCACGCGCAGCACGACGACATAGCCGTCCTCGGCCGTCTTGACGTTCACGCGGGCGTTGTCGCCGCGATAGAACGTGTCGTGGTTGAGCCAGACCTTGATCGGGGGGTCGTCGTCGGAAAGGCGCGCGAGCGGGACGGGAGACGGTGGGGCCGCCGACCCGACGAGCGTGACGACTAGGGCGAGCATCATGGGGCTATCCTCTTATACCCTCACTAGGTGGAACCGGTCAAGAAGCATGCCGGTTCGCGCCGTGCCATCTGACCTCGTCCGGCGTCGCCCGTTAACGATAGTGGCCCCCAGCGAGGACAGCCTGCGTCTCTCCAGAGGACGCCTGGGGCACCGTACCTCATGGCCACACCACGTTCCGGAGTGCGACATCGCTCGCCCGCAGGGTCCCGCGGCGCCAGGGGTCCGAACCGGGGGCCGTCAGGTGCGCGCGCAACGACGGGCGGCCGGTCGGGGCCACGGGAGCGAGGGCTCGGAATCCCCGTAGATTGTGCAGCAACCGCTAGGCGGGGTCAATCCGGTTGAGCCAACTCCTCGACGCGATCGGCGGCGTGCCGAACGCCTCCGAACCGATCCCGGGCATCGTTACCGGCGGCCAGCCGACGCTCGAGCACCTTCGAGCCCTGAAGGGCGCCGGGTGCGCCGTCGTGATCGACATCCGCGAGCCGATGGAGCCGCAGCCGTTCCGCACGCCCGAGGCCGTGGTCGGCGCGGGGCTCGAATACCGCGCGATCCCGATCGGCCACGGCGCGGTGCCTGACGCGACGTTTGGGTCGTTGCTCGGCGCCGTGCGCGAGCTCGCGGGACGGCGCCTCACCTTCATCTATTGCTCGAGCGGCAACCGGGTCGGGGCGGGACTCATTCCTTACTTCATCCTCGAGCAGGGATTGGACGAAGAAGCGGCAGTCACTGCTGCGATGCAGGTGGGCCTCCGGAGCGCCGAGCTATTGGAGCAGGCGCTCGAGTATGCGCGCGCCCGGGAGGGCATCTAGGTCGCGCCGAGGTCACGGGTGGCGATGCCAGTACATCCTCATCTCGGCGATCTTGCCGTCCTTCGTCTCGCAGAACACCGCGCCCCGCGTGTCCACCCACTCGCCCGAGCGGCGCCGCCGGTAGGTGCAGCGGAACTCGGCCGCGAACCAGGGTCCGGCGACGAAGACCTCGCCCGCCTTGAACGACACCTCCGCCTGGTTCAAAGGAATGTCCTTCCAGTAGGCGCGGATCGCTTCGATCCCCCTGCTCGCCTCGGCGAAGGGGGCGCCGACGAAGACGGCGTCCGGCGCGAACACCCCGGCGATCTCCTCAACGTCCCCGCGTTCCCAGCCGCGCCCAAATCGCTCCAGCAACTCGCGATACGCCGCGTTCATGGCGCCCAATATACGCCAATCCGGAACCCTGGGTCGGCGCGTATGGTACACGGGAGCGAGCCGGACTCGCTCCGCGCTATGACTCCCCGGTCGCACTACACCTTCAGAAGAGGAGGATGCAGACCATGGTGAAGAGGATCCTCGCCACGAGCGCCGTACTGGGCCTCTGGGCCCTGCCGCTCGCGGCTCAAGCGCACAAGGCGACGCCGTCGAACGAAATGACGATGACGGCCACGGTGGTCGACTTGAACTGCCACACGACGAACGGCGCGATGGGCCCCGATCACAAGGCGTGCGCCACGGCGTGTGCCAAGGCGGGCGTGCCGCTCGGCCTGCTGTCGAGCGACGGGACGATCTATCTGCCGGTGAGCTCCAAGCCCGGCGACCCGCAGAACTCGAAGCTCGAGCAGTTCGTGGAAACCAAGGTGAAGGTGACGGGCAAGCACCGTCTGGTCAGCGGACTGCACACGATCGAAATCGAGACCGTCGCGGCCGCCACCTGATGCGCCGGGTGTTGGGGGGGGCCGCGCTCGCGGCGACCCTGGTCGGCTGCGACCCGGCCCCACCCGCCGGCGGTTACACGTTACTGTTTCTCGGGCGCTCGCCCGCCGCGCTGCTCGCGGGCCGATCCTGGGCGCCCGATCCCGCGAAGTCCCGCGTCCTCGGCTTCGATCGCGCGCTGCACGTCGCGCGCGAGCTGCGGAATCCGCGCCTGGAAACGCCGATGGCCGTGGCCCCCTTCGGCCCCGCCGCGCTCCTCGTCACCGAGCACACCGGCGAGGGCTTGGTCCTCGACACGGCGGGCCGGGCAGTGCGGGAGTGGGAGAGCCCCGACGTGGCGTCCCTCTACGCGACGGGGGGCGGGCGCGTGGTCGCGACGCGCTCGCCGTACTACGTCCCCGAGCTCGCGGTGCCCGGGCCCGACACCGCGCCCTTGATCCGCGTACTCGACACCCTGGGGCACCCCGCCGCTGGGCTCGCTGCGCTGCGCCGGCCAGCGGTGCCGTACCTCTCCTCCCTGGTTAACGCAGGTGCGCTCGCAGCGGATGGAAACGGCGCCGTGTACTACGCCCCGCTCGTGCGCGACGAGATCCGGAAGTACGGCCCGGGCGGCACGCTCCGCTGGACGGCCAAACGCGGATTGTTTCCGAGCGAACCCGACCCCGTCTTCGTCGCGGGTCGTGGCACGCTGGCGGTGCGGAGGGCGCTCGTGAACGTGGCCCTGGCCCTCGGGCCCGACGGCCGGCTCTACGCGCTCGGAGGCGACGACTCGAACGCCGCGGCGTTGCGCGTAGACGTGCTCGATACCGCGACGGGACGCATCGCGGCGACCCGCCATCTCGGGACGCGCGACGCCGCGGTCGCGCTCGGCCCGAACGGGACGCTCGCTGTGTTCGACCG
>DATLKW010000020.1:0-1983 GCA_035538175.1 Gemmatimonadales bacterium
GGTAATCCGCGACAAGGTCCGGACCGAGAGTCCGTGGTGGGTCCCCGGCGTCGTGGACGACCAGATCTACCAGCGGATCATGGGCACCGTGGAGAGCCTGCTCCGGGACATCGCGGCGCGGCCGGATCACCCCCTGCGCACCACATTCGACACCGCGGTGCGCGACTTCATCGACCGCCTGCAGCACGCCCCCGACGTGATCGCCAGGGCAGAAGCCCTGAAGGAGGAATGGCTCAGCGATCCCGCGATCGCCGATCTGTCCGCCCGCCTATGGGAGGCCACCCGCCGGGCCATCACGCGCTTCGCCACCCGCTCGGACGGCGCGGCGCCGGGACCGCTCGAACGCAGTTTGAGCGAGTTCGGCACCGCGCTGCTCGCGAATGACGCTCTGCTCGCTGAGCTCGACGAGCTGATCGTGGACCTCGCGGCCACCGTGGTCGAGCGCTACCGCCACGAGATCGGCGACCTGATCGCGCGCACCGTGGCGGGGTGGGATCCCGAGGCGACGTCGCGCCGCTTCGAGCTCGCGGTCGGGCGCGACCTCCAGTTCGTCCGCATCAACGGCACCCTCGTCGGCGGCTTGGTCGGCCTCCTGATCTACACCGTGTGGCACCTCTGGCGCTGACCACCCTGGGGCGCGGCCGGGGAGCGCTTGGCCTCACCGATAGCATCACCCGCTTGAGGGCGCCCCAGGGCCCCGAACGGGCGGTCGGCTCCGTTCGGCCCGATCGCGCGCGGTTTGTGGGGGCGCGCAAGGCGCGACGTGCCGCGCACTTGCCAGGGATGCCGTCGAGGGCAAATCTTGCTGTACTCTGGCAGGGAACGTGACCGTGGGCGTGTGGGACGAACCCCTGGCGCGGGCCAAGCGCGCGCTTCGCCTCGACAGCGTACGCAGTAAGGTCGTGGCGCTCGCCGCGGTCGCGATGCTCTTGCCCCTCCTCGCCACCCTCCTTTCCACCAGGCGCGCCGAGTCGCCGCTCAGCGACAGCGTCACTCACGAGTTGGGGGACGTCAGTGCGGAGGCCGCCCGGCTGGCGGACGCGTGGGTCGACGAGCGGCTGGCGGACCTGCGGGCTACGGCGAATTCGTACGTGGTCTCCGAGAACCTCGCGCGCCTCGGCCGGGGCGGCCAGGGCGGCCAGGGCGGCCAGGCACTGACCCGCCTGCGCGAACACATCAACGCGGCCCGCGAGCGGTGCGCGGGGTGCGAAGCGCTCGTGGTCGCCGACGCGCGCGGCCACACGGTGGCCGCGAGCGCGGGCCGGACCGGCGGCATGCTACTCGGCGACCGCGTGAACAGCCTGCGGGCGGGCGACGCGATCCTTGGGGAACCGGCGTGGGACGCGGGGCTGGGGAGACCCGTCGTCGTCCTCGCCGTGCCGGTCCGGGATGCGGACGGACGTCTCGTCGGCGCCCTCAGCGGGAAGGTCAGCCTGCGCGCCGTGGGCGAGCTGCTGCAGCGTCTCCCCCTAGGCCCACAGGGAGACGCCTACTTGATGACCGACCAGGGCAAGGTGGTCGCCGCCGCCCGAGGGAGCGCCGCCGAGCTCATGCACACGCGCCTCTCCAAGCCTACCCTCGAAAGCCTCTTTGAGAAGGCCGACACGGTCCTGACCTATCGCCGGGCGGACGGGCTCGAGGTCCTCGGGACGTTGCGGCGCGCCTCGCGCCTCCGCCTCGCGGCCGTGGCCGAGCTCCCGCGCGCCGAGGCGGGCCGCGCAAGCACGTCGCGCACCGGCCCCGGACCGATCGTCGCTGCCTTGGTGGTGGGCGCAGCGATGCTGGCCGGCGGTCTCGGTGTGCTCGTCCTACGGCCGATCGGGCGGCTCGCCGAGGCCGCCGCACGGGTGGCGGGCGGGGACCTCACGGTCGAGCTCCCACCGGGGGGCCCCGGGGAGATCGGCTACGTGACGCAGGTCTTCAACAGCATGGTCGTGCGGCTGCGGGAACGCGAAGCCCAAGGGGAGCTCGAGCGCCTCTCCG
>DATLKW010000021.1:0-4313 GCA_035538175.1 Gemmatimonadales bacterium
GTAGACGTCCGTGCGCGCGTCCAGCTCCGTCAAGCCCGCCGCCTGCTCGGGACTCATGTACCCCGGGGTCCCGAGCGGGAAGCCCGTGCGGGTGAGGTTCGCCCCCCCCGCCGTCGTGATCGCCTTGGCGATCCCGAAGTCCGCAACGACGGGGTGGCCTTGCGAGAACAGGATGTTCTCCGGCTTGATGTCGCGGTGGAGCACGCTCATGCGGTGCGCGTACGCCAAGGCGTCGGCCACGGGCGTGGCGATCGCGAATGCCTCGCCCGGGCTCAGGTGCCGCCCCGAGGCGAGACGCGCACGCAGCGAGCCCCCCTCGACGAACGGCATCGTGTAGTACAGAAACCCCCGGGCCTCCCCCGAATCGTGCAGGGCGAGGATGTGGGGATGGGTGAGGCGGGCCACCGTGGCGATCTCGCGCAAGAAGCGCTCCACCCCGAGGAACTCGGCGAGGCCGGGAAGGAGCACCTTCAAGGCGACGTCGCGGTGGTGCTTGCCGTCGTAGGCGAGGTAGACCGTGGCCATGCCCCCCCGGCCCAGCACGCGCCGGAGCTCGTAGCGCTCGGCAAGCGCGCTTTGAAGGTCGGCGGGAACGTCGGGCGGGGTGGGCACGAGGCGGGAATATAGTCGCGCTTGGGCCGGTGGCGCGCGTCGCATCATTCCCCGAGCGTGGCTCGCGTCGGGAGGCCGCCGCGCAGGCGATACCAGGGCGTTCGAGCGGGTGCGTTTGCGGCCGGGAGCCCCCGCCTTCACGTTACGAGCGGCACGCTGATCCGGCGCCGTCCGACGCACCGAGCCGCGCTACCTCCGCCTCAGGAGATTGGAATGCCCCCCTTGATCAAGCTGATGCGTCTGGTGCCGCTCGTGCTCCTCGGTTGTGGCACCGACTCGAAGGCGCGCGCGTCCGCCACCGCGACGATTGACGGGGCGCACCGGGCAGCGCTGGCGGACAGCGTACGCGCCTTCGCCGCGTCGGTCTCGCGCGGCGTGACGGCCCAGGGCCCGGCGGCTTGGCGCGCCTACTTTGCCGACGATTCGGCCTTCTTCATGGCCGCCGAGGGCCAGCTCGTGTTTCCGAGCTCTGACGCAGCGACCCGCGGCATTGCAGGCCTCGCCCGCACGATCGCGCACATTGAACTCCGGTGGGGCGACACGGTGCGGGTGGATGCCCTCGCACCTGGACTCGCCGTGGTGGCGATGCCATACCATGAGACGCGCCGCGATGTGCGCGGACATCAGGTGGAGGAAGACGGGTTCTTCACGAGCCTCGTAGAGCGGCGCGGGACAGGCTGGGTGATCCGCGACGCCCACTGGTCGGTGCGGAGCGCTCCGTCCCCCGTGCCGTAAGACGCCGGTCTTAGCGCTCCCTCGGATCGATCCGCGCCACGACCAGCGTATAGAGGATCAAGAGGAGCGAGCCGTAGAGCTTTTGGCCCCGCACATGTTCGAACGGACCGCCGAGGGCGAACACCCACACCGCGAACGCGACCGTGGAGATGACGACCTGCGCAAGCGGTGCCGGACGTCCGGGCGCGGTCGTCTGCTTGGTGGTCCACCACGCCGTGAGGATCAACCCGGCAGCAAAGGCCACCCACAAGATCTGCTGCTGCGGCACGCCAGACGCACTCGAGACCACCCCGGTCACGGCGACCCAGGCCGCGACGACATCCGCCGGAATGTATTTCAGGACTTTGTCGAAGTAGCGGTCGGTCTCGACCTGTGCGCCCCCGACGCCCGACGCGAGCGCCGCCTCGGGCGGGATGGTCCGAATCCTGCGGCTCATGGTGGTTCCCCCTCTACGGCATCCAATGGCAGTGACGCGGCGGCGGCCCTGAGCGGGCGCCGCGGCGGGACCGGAGGCCGGTGTCACGGCCGGCGACTCCGGCCTCCATCGCCCGTGCTACTTCTTCACGACCGTGATCACCACCTGCGACGGGTACTGTTTCGAATGGTGCACGACGTTGTGAGCCACGACACCCGTGGCCTCGTCATAGTTGTTGCCGCCCGTGTTTAGGTTGCGATCGAAGCGCGGGAAATTGCTGCTGCTTACCTCAATCCGCAGCCGGTGTCCGACATCGAAATAGTTGCTCGTGTTCAGGGGCTGGAGCGTCACCTTGTACACCTTGCCGGGCGCCATCCACGCGAGCGGCTTGTCATACCCGTCGCGATACCGCATGCGCTGAATGGACTCGTCCAGGTTGTAGGCTCGGCCGTCGGGGAGGACGTCGATGACCTTCACGCTGAAATCGGTGTCTTTCGCGTCCGACGAGACGTACAGCGTGGGTGTGATCGGGCCGCTCACTTCGAGGGCTTCGCGAAACGGTTCGCTCGTATAGACAAGGACGTCCGGCCGCTCTTCCATCGTGCGCTGATCGAACGCCCCCGCCGTCACCGCGTTCCCCTGGCAGCACACGTTGCCGCCGTGCGACATCACCGGGTGCATCGGGTCATAGGTGAACTCGTCCGGCTTGTCGCCGGCGGGCGGCTTCGCGGCAAGCGCACCGTCGCCGTTCAGCGTGTTCGCCTTGCCGCCGCTCGTGAGGAAGAACGTCAGCGGCTGCGCGCCCCGCGGCGGCCATGTGTCGGAAGCGTTCCAGACGTTGCGCCCCATCGTGTAGTAGCGAACCTTCGGGAGCGAGTCGAGCCCCGGGCTGGGCGCGCCCTTGAGGAAGCGGTCGAAGAACGCGTACATCATCCCCTCGTAGTCGAGGTGCGGATCGCCCATGTCGCGCTCGCCCACGACCGTGTGCTCGGTGATCCCCCGCGTATAGGCACAGTGTCCAACTGGAGCGATCACGGCCCATTGCTGGTTCGCCGCCTCGCCGCGCGCCGACCTCCGAACGATGTTGTACATCTCGAGATTCGGCCCGATCGAAACGTCGTACCACGACATGTACCAGAGGCCGGGTACATTGATCCGCATGTTGTCGTGGAACAGCCCGCCGCGGTACCACGCCGGGTCGTTCGGGGTCCGCCGGATCATGGCCCCGCCCGTGGGGACAGGCATCGAATCCGCGAAGATCCCCTTCGGTCCGCCCACCGCCTTAAGCAGGTCCTGTTCAGGGAGCGTCCAGAAGGCCTTCGCCCAATCCACCGTCGGCGCGTGCGCCGCGAGGTCCCAGAACCGGGAGAGGCGGACTAGATCTTCTTGGGAGGCAGTCGCCGGGAACAGCGGCCGCTGCGGCTTCTGGTTGCCGTAGAGCCAGTCGATGAACAGCATCTGGATCGCGCCCCCGCGGTACCAGTTCCCCTGTTCGTAGTAGGGCCCTACCCGCCCCACCCCGGCTCCGAATCCCCGGACGTTGAAGGCTGCGAGCCCGGGATTGTTGAGAGCGACCACGGCGCCCTGCCATTCGGCCGTGGACGAGCAGCCGGTGGGCCCGACTCGTCCGTTCGACCACGGCTGCTTCGTGATCCACGTGATCTCCTCATCCCCGTCGGACAATGGCGGGCCTAGAATGTCCCATTCGCCACCGGCGAAGAACTGCCCGCGCTCCTGCATGTCCACCAACGCGTAGCCTCGCTTCACGGCCGTGAGGGCAGCCGTCATGTCCCGTGGCACACCGTTCGTGACGTCCCAGTAGTTGAAGTTGTAGGGCGTCCGGACCCAGATCGCGGGATACTTTTGGGCCGCGTCCTTCGGGTAATAGACGTCCGCCGGAATCCGCACGCCGTCGCGCATCGAGATCATCACCTTGCGCTCGATGACGGCGAGCGACTCGAGCTCGCGCTCGGTCGCCCAGCGCAGCGCCTTGGCGCTGTCGCTCAATTGCCCGGAAGCGGGCGAGGCGAGGCCGATGAAGACGGCGGCGACGCAGACGGCGGCGCGACGGGTCGTGCACACGAGAGTTCTCCAGGCAGGGGGTCGATGTGACATCAGTGCCTCTCGATCGCGAGGCGAGGAGCTCGAGGCGCCCCGGCACAGCGCGGCATGGCCCTACCCGGAACGCGGCGAGCTCGAGCTTGGACGGCCTAATCTACGTCACGAAATCGTGACCCGTGCGAGCGGCGTGCCCGAACCGCGCGACCCCTGTACTTCCCCGAGCGATCCCGCATGGACACACTCGGGATCTTGACGGGGTCTCGATGCGTGCCGTCAATTGATCGTGCGTTGGCGGCCCAGCCTGGTCCGCGTGGGTGTGGGCGCCCTCGTCGTCTGACGACACGCTCATACCTCCACCCGAAGCAGCGATGCCGGCCATCGATCGCCTCCGCAACAGCAATCACTGGAAGTTCTTTGGCGTATTGTGGCGCGCAGGCGGCGCCTTGGCGCTGTCGCTCAATTGCCCGGAAGCGGGCGAGGCGAGGCCGAT
>DATLKW010000022.1:0-6110 GCA_035538175.1 Gemmatimonadales bacterium
GACGGCGAGACCCGGTCCGACGGCTCCCACGAGGCCCTCGAACCCAAACGGCCCGCCGGACACGGTGAAGAACATCACCGCGACGAGCGGGCCGAGTCGGAGGCGGGAAGGACGTGCGGCGGCGGGCGCCCTCACGAGTGCCCGTGCTCGTGCCCGGCGCCCCAGATGACGCGAGGATCGTCGCTCTCGAACGCCATCACGTGCACCATCCACCCGAAGAGGCGGGGCAGGAAGCGCCCCCCGACGGCGGCGCAGGCGTCGGCCGTGGCGATCGGTGACTTGGGACCGAACACCGGCTGACCATTTCGCGTCTCTCGCCAGCGTTCTCCCTGGCCGCGGGGCGGCACGCACCAGTTCACGTGCTCGTGCCAGTGTACGACCGAGAGCGGCAGGCGCCGGTCCAACGCCTCGGACGACGCCCGTGCCGGCGCGGTATACATCGCGCCGACGAGCCGGAGCCCCCCATTCGCCTCCGGGCGATACAACAGCGATGTCGGTTTGGCTGGGTCGAAGCGGAACATCTCTTCCAGCGCCCAGCGCCAGTTGGTGAAGTGATAAACGGGCTGCTTCACGCCGGGGAGAAACTGCCGGAATCCGGCGGCCTCGGCGTGGGCGACGTCGGCGAATGGCGCGAGGGCGGAGCGCATCGCGACGAGCACGGCGCCGGCGCGCGCGGAATCGGCGGCCGTCCCCGGGCGGGTTGGCGTGAGGACGAGGTGCGGGTCGGTGACCAGTGGCCCATTCATTGCTTCGTGAGCCGCTCGGGAGGCAGGCGCGTCGCTCGAATCCATCGCGCCCATCTCCATCGGGGCGTCGGCTCGCCGCTCGGTGTGGCGGGCGCACGCTCCGCCCGCCGCGGCGAGCGCGAGAGCCGCGACGAACAGCACCGTCTTCATCGGGGACAATGTACGCGCGCCCGGGGTGGGCCGCGCGTCACGCGGGGAATCAGCCGCTGGTCGAGGCGACGACCGATTCGCGGCGGGGAACCGCAGGGCGGGGCGCCCGCGTGGGCCCCCGTCCCAAAACGCGCTCGTACACGGCGAGCTCCTGGCGCGCAATCCGGGGCCAGGCAAAGCGCGCCGCCTTCGTGACACCGGCCCGGCCCATGGCGGCTCGCCGGCCCGGATCGTCGAGCAGGGCGATCGTGGCCTCTGCCCAGGCCGCGGGATCGTCCCGGGAAATCACGACGGCCTCGGGTCCAGCGCCGATCACGGACCGGAAGCCCACGTTGTCGGACACGATCATGGGCGTGCCGCAGGCCATCGCCTCGAGCAGCGTCACGCCGAACGAGGCGATCTTGGTGGGACAGAGGTACAGGTCCGCACTGCCGTAGTAGTGCGGCCGGTCCTCGAACACCTGCCCGGCGAACTGCACGCTCGGGCCGAGCCGCGCTGCGCGCCGCTCGTAGTAGCGGCGCCACGGTCCGTCGCCCGCGACGGTGAGCACCGTGCGGGGGTAGCGCGCCAGGATCTGGGGCATGGCCGCGAACAGTGTGCCGAGCCCGTTGCGCGGTTCGATGCGCCCGAGGAAGAGCAGACGCGGATGAGCGGCCGCGGCGTCACTGGGTGCACGACCGTTGGGTTGGAAGAAGCGCGTGTCCACGCCGTTGGGGATGATCTCCCACTCGGCCTTGAAGTAGCGCGCATTCGCGTCGACCACGGGCTCGCTGACGGCGATCGTCGCCGCGTGCCGGTCGAGAATCCGCTGGAGCGGCCGCTGGAGCACCCGGCAGCCGATCGAGTGAGCGAACCAGGAATGGAAGGTCGCGACCACGGGCAAGCCCGCGCGCCAGGCGGCGAACGGCGCCACCAGGCCGAACGTCGGGACCAGCCCGCCGTGCACGTGGACTATGTCGCAGCGCTCCTCGCGGAACAGGGCCTCGAGCCGGCGGACGAGCCGCCAGCCGGTCGTGACCCGCGACACGCCGCCGTTGGCATAGATCACGCGGCTCGTCCCCACCCGGCGCACGAACGGCGCATCGGGGTAGTCGCCCATACGGGAGGTCACGACGGTCGTCCGGTGCCCCCAGGCGTTGAGCTGGAGGGCGAGATTGTGCACGTGCTCGGGCACGCCCCCGAGCTGCGGGTAGTAGTCTTCGGCGACTAGGGCAACGCGCATCGCGGGCCTTACGGGTTCGGGGTCGACGGCCGAACACTCCTCACTGTGACCCCCGGGCACGGGCAGTGGTCACGCTCGCCACGAGCCGGGTGACGGCGGCGAGCACGGTGCGCGGCTGTTCTTCGAAGATAAAGTGCCCGGCGCCGGGGACTGAATCGATGCTGAAGGCCGGGAGGGTGCGGGAGAGCAAGACCACCTCTTCTGGCCCCACGCTGCCGTCGTGCCGGGTCCCGCCCACCATGAGGCGCACCGGACAACGTACCTCGGCGAGGTGCGGGGCCAGCTTGCCAGGCTCGCGCGCGTCGCCCATCGCGAGATAGGCTCGCAGCGTGGCGTCGAGATCCCGCGCTGCGCTCGCGGTATACCCATCGACGACGGCGTCGGTGACCCAACTGGAGTCGCCGGAGGAATCGAGCAGCAGGCCGCGGATCTTGCGCCGGATGAGCCGGATGCCGCCGAACAGCTTGATCCACGGTGCAAAGCGGAGCGCGCGCTTGAACGCCGGTGTGACGGCCGACTCGGTGGGACCGCCCTCGATCGACAAGAGCCCGCGCACCAAGTCCGGGCGGCGATAGGCGAGCCGGAACCCTTCGGAGCCTCCGATCGAGTGGGCAATCACGAGGGCGTCGCGCACGTGCAAGGAGTCGAAGACCGCCGCGAGCCGCGCGGTTTGGGCGGTGAGCGAGTAGTTCGCCTTGCGGGGACGGCTGGACGAGCCGATGCCGAGCGGCTCGATGACGAGTGTCCGGTACCCGGCTCCAGTGAGCAGGGGCACCAGCGTGCGGAAGCCGAAGGCAGAGCCGAACAGCCCGGGGATAAGCACCACCGGCGCGCCCGTCCCCGCCGTCTCTACAGCGAGCGACTCGCCGGGCGCCACGGGGACCTTGAAGGCCACCCCGGCCGAGAAAGGAGAGGGCACGGTGTCGCTGAGGAGCAGCATCGCGAGCAACCACACGAGCGTCTGATCTCCGAATCCGTGGAACCGGGGGTCGGGCCTCCAGGCCGCGCCACGGCCCAGACGCGCAGAGGGCCGCACGAAGACCCACTCGACGGCGGTCGCGTCACGGTGCTGCGACCGCCTCAAGTTAACCGATCCCGCGCGCGCGGCGGCGCGCGCTGGCTAGGGGCTGCCGGCCGGGCTTAGCTTGCTGGTCATGACACCATCGCCCGCCGGGTCCCCAACGCTCCCGGAGCCGCTCCGCGAACTCGCGACGATCGCCAGTAACCTGTCGTGGAGCTGGAACCGCGAGGCAAGGGCCCTGTTCCGCTCGATCGATCACGCGCTCTGGCGTCTGACGGGGCACAATCCGGTGGCGCTGCTGCGTCGGGTCGATCCGGCGCGTCTCGCGGCCTGCGCCGCGGACCCCGAGTTCGAGCGGCGCTACGAGGCCGTCCGCGCGGCCGTGGAGCGTGACCAGACGGCCACCGGGACCTGGTTCGCGACCGCGAGCGGAACACCAGGCGGGCGCGCGATCGCCTACTTCTGCGCCGAGTTCGGGCTCCACGCCTCGGTGCCCATTTATTCCGGCGGCCTCGGGGTCCTGGCCGGGGATCACTGCAAGGCGGCGTCCGACCTCGGCGTGCCGCTCGTCGGTGTCGGGCTGCTCTACACCAAGGGCTATTCCGACCAGCGGCTGCGCCTCGACGGCTGGCAAGAGGACGCCGAAGAGCGGTTCGACGTGGACACCACGCCGTTGGAGCTGATGCGCAGTCCGCAGGGCGACCCCTGCCTCGCCGCCGTGCGGATGTCCGGCCGCCACGTGCACCTACGGGCGTGGCGCCTGATGGTGGGTCGCGTGCCGGTGCTGCTGCTCGACACCGACGTGGAGCAGAACGACCCGGCCGATCGCGGGTTGTCACACCGGCTCTACGCCGGCGGGCCGGAGTTGCGGTTGCGCCAGGAATGGATTCTCGGCGTGGGGGGCGTCCGCGTGCTACGGGCCCTGGGACACGACCCGGCCGTCTGGCACGCGAACGAAGGCCACGCCGCCTTCATGCTCGTGGAACGGGTCCGGGAACTCGTGACGCAGGGTACGGCGTTCGCTGAGGCGGTGCGCTGCGTGCGAGCGACGAGCGTGTTCACGACGCACACCCCGGTGCCGGCGGGCCACGACACGTTCTCCCCGGAGCAGGTCGAGCACTGCGCGGGTCCGGTGTGGGAAGAGATGGGCGTAGGCAGGGACGATTTCTTCCGCCTCGGCGCCCATCCGGCCCTGGACCACCATCGGTTTCATATGCCCGTCGCTGCGATCCGGCTCTCGGCCCGTGTGAACGCCGTGTCCCGCCGCCACGCTGAGGAGTCCCGCCGGATGTGGAGGCCACTGTGGCCCGACCGCGACGCTGCCCGCGTCCCCATCGGGGACGTGACGAACGGCGCCCACGTCGCCACGTGGATCGCGCATCCCCTCGCCGCCATGCTGGACACCCTCCTCGGGCCCGACTGGCCCGAGCGGCAGGACGACCCGACCCTCTGGGCTCGGGTGCTCGAGTGCGATGACGCCGTCCTGTGGGCGGTGCACAACGACCTCAAGGCGCAGCTGATGCGCAGCATCCGCGAGCAGGCGCGGCGCCGCTGGGCAGATCAATGGAAGGAAGCCCTGCACCTCGTGGGCGCGGGCACGCTCCTCGATCAGGAGGCCTTGACCATCGGGTTCGGCCGTCGCTTCGCCACTTACAAGCGAGCGGACCTGATCTTTCGCGATGTCGATCGGTTGCAGCGCCTGCTCGTGAATCCGTGGTGCCCGGTGCAGATCGTGTTCGCGGGGAAGGCACACCCCGGAGACGAGCCGGGGAAACAGGTGTTGCAGCGGGTGTACGCGCACACGCGCGAACTGCGCTTCGAGGGCCGGATCGCCTTTATCGAGGACTACGACATGCATGTGGCCCACAGTCTGGTGCAGGGCGTCGATCTCTGGCTCAACGTGCCGCGCGTGCCCCTCGAGGCGTGCGGCACGAGCGGCATGAAGGCCGCGCTCAACGGGGTGCCGCAGCTCAGCACGCTGGACGGGTGGTGGGCAGAGGGTTACGATGGGCAGAACGGCTGGGCGATCCCCGCGACGCCCGAGGGAGCGGATGGCGACGCGGCCGACGCGGCGGCGTTGTACGACGTGCTCGAACGGGAGGTCGTCCCGTCCTTCTACGAGCGTGACGCACGTGGGGTGCCGCGCCGCTGGGTGGAGCGGATGAAGCACGCGATACGCACTGCGGGCGAGCGTTTCACGGCGCAACGCATGGTGCGACAGTACGTGACCGAGTACTACGGTCCGGCCCTTCGAGGCGAGCCCACCGCCGACGATCCGCCGACGGCCTGAGTAGTGACGCGGGAGATGGAGCCCATGGGTGTGCCGAGACCGGTACGGAAATCGCAGCGCGGGGGCGCCGAGCCCGCTCGCCGGGCCGCGGCCGACCGCTCGCCCCGGCCCGTGCTCGCGGCGGCCGAGCCCATCCGCGTGGCCCACCTGACCGCCGAGTATTGGCCCTTCGCCCGCACCGGGGGCCTCGGGGAAGCCGTGAGTGGCCTGGCTTCGGTGCAGGCCGCGGCGGGGCACCCAACCACAGTCATCATGCCGCTCTACCAACTGGTGCGCGAGACGACGCCTGCGTTGGAGCGTACAGGCCCGCCCCTCGCGATCACCCTCGGCGGGCGCACGGAGCGGGGCTGGCTCTACCGGGTCGCAGGGGCGGACCGGGGGCCGCAGGTCTTCTTCATCGAGCACCCGGATTTCTTCGACCGCCCGGGGATCTACGGCGACAGCGGCGGCGATTACCCCGATAACCCCCGCCGTTTCGCGTTCTTCTGCCTCGCCGCGCTCACGGCCCTCCTCGACATAGCGCCGGAGACCGAGGTTGTGCACGCCCACGACTGGCACACGGCCCTGGCGCCCGTGTACCTGCGCACGGCGTTCGGGGAGGAACTCTTCCCGAACCGGCCGGCGACGGTGCTCTCGGTGCACAACGCCGGGTTCCAGGGACACTTCCCGCCCGAAACGCTG
>DATLKW010000023.1:0-5895 GCA_035538175.1 Gemmatimonadales bacterium
GCAGCATGCCGAAATCGTCGGCATGCAGCACGAGCAGGCGCGCGCTCGCCGGATACCCCAGGCGTTCCGCCACCGTGCGTGAGGTCTGGGCGGCGGCCACCGCTGGCTGCCAGGGGCCGCCGAGCGTCGCAATGGTAAACAGGAAAAGCGTTGGGCCGAGCCCGCCAGTTTTCACCGTTCCGCGCATCCGTCCGCCTCGCGTGCCGCGTACTCGGGATTCGATTTCCCGCGCCGGGAGTCCCGGCCCAATGGGTCGGTGGTCGGCGTCCGTCCTGTTCCGCCCTTACCGCGCCGACCCCGCGGGAACGTCGTCCAACGTTAGCAACGTGTCAACACTCTCGCCGTCTCGTCCCGCAGAGTCGCGGATCGATCTCACGACCCTTCCATTCCCGGCGTAGCTTCATCCATCCTGCGTTCTCAGAGGAGATCCGGATGTTTCGCGGCTACTACCTCCAGGTGTCCTTGGTCGTCGGCGCGCTCGTCGGGCTCGCCCATCGCGCCGCGGCGCAGAGCGCCCATCACGGCCTCGATCCCGCCAACCTCGACACGACGTGCGCCCCGTGCCAGGACTTCTACCGGTTCGCGAACGGCGGCTGGCTGGCGCGGACCGCGCTGCCCCCGGAGTACCCGAGCTACGGCAGCTTCATCGAGCTCGTCGAACGCAATAACGCGACGCTGCGGCGCGTCGTGGAGCGTCTCGCGGCGGCCGCCCCGGCGCGTCCCGAGACGGCGGACCAGAAGCTCGGGGTCTTCTACGCGTCGTGCATGGACTCGGCGCGGGTCGAGCAGGCCGGCGCGGCGCCGCTGGAGAACGAGCTCGAGCGCCTCGGAAAGATCGCCTCGGCGGCGGACGTGGCGCGCGCACTGGCCCGCGGGCACCACCACGGGTGGGGGCCGGTCTTCACGTTCGGCGGAGCTCCCGATTTCAAGAACAGCTCGCTCGTGATCGCCGTTGCGGTCCAGGGCGGCCTCGGGCTCCCCGACCGCGACTATTACGTCCGGGACGACTCGACGGCCCGCGCCCTGC
This sequence comes from Gemmatimonadales bacterium, assembly GCA_035538175.1. Classification (GTDB taxonomy): domain Bacteria; phylum Gemmatimonadota; class Gemmatimonadetes; order Gemmatimonadales; family GWC2-71-9; genus AG41. The sequence goes on from DATLKW010000023.1 coordinate 1,028, forward strand.
GGACTGCCTATCTCGCGTACGTCTCCGGCACGCTCGGTCTCCTGGGGGACCCGGCGGCCCGAGCGGACTCCGAGGCGCAGCACGTCTTGCGACTCGAGACCGTACTCGCCCGCGCGTCACTCACGCGGGTCGAGCGGCGCGACCCGGCCGCCAACTACCACAAACTCGGGCTGCGGGCGGCTGATTCCCTCACCCCTCACCTCTCGTGGGCCGCGTTCCTGCGGGAGGCGGGCGCCCCGGAGGCGGACGCGATCAACCTCGGCCAGCCCCGCTTCTTCCAAGCGGTGGACAGCCTCGTCGGCGCCGCTCCGCTGGCCGATTGGCGCGCCTATCTGCGCTGGCACTTCGCGCGGCACTTCAGCCCCTGGCTGTCGCGTCCATTCGTGGACCTGGCGTTTCAGTTCCAGCGCGCCGTGAGTGGCGTGAAGGAGCAGCAGCCCCGCTGGAAACGGTGCCTCCAGGCCGCGAACGTGATGGTGGGCGACGCGTTGGGCGAGGCGTACGTGCGCGAGACCTTCACGCCGACGGCCCGGAGTCGCGCGCAAGAGATGGTGAGCAACTTGCGCGCCGCACTGGACGACCGGCTGCACACCCTTGAGTGGATGGGGGACTCGACCCGCGCTCAGGCCCTCGCCAAGCTCGGTCGGTTCGGCACAAAGATCGGCTATCCCGACAAGTGGCGTGATTACTCCAGGCTGGTGGTGGAGCGCGGCGATTTCGCGGGCAACGTGGCGCGCGCGCAGACGTTCGGGGCGGAGTGGAACTTCGCCCGCATCGGCAAGCCGCTCGATCGCGCCGAGTGGCGCATGACCACGCCCACCGTCAACGCCTCCTACAGCCCGTCCTTCAACGACATCACCTTCCCGGCGGGGATCCTGCAGGCGCCCTTCTTCGATCCGGCGAACGACGATGCGGTGAACTACGGCGGGATGGGGGCCGTGATCGGCCACGAGATGACGCACGGCTTCGACGATCAAGGTCGGCAGTTCGATGCCGAGGGCAACCTGCGCGACTGGTGGACGCCGGGGGACGCCCAGCGCTTCAAGGACCGCGCCGCGCGCGTCGTGGCGCAGTTCGATGCCTACACCGTGGTGGACAGCGCCACCCACGTGAACGGCCGGCTGACGCAGGGCGAGAACATCGCCGATCTGGGGGGCCTGAAGGTGGCCTACGCCGCGTTCGAGCGCTCGCTCGCCGGCAAGCCCCGGCCGCCCGCCATTGATGGTTTCACGCCGGAGCAGCGCTTCTTCCTCGCGTGGGCCCAGATCTGGCGCGACAAGGCGACGGACCAATACCTGCGGAACCAAGTCGTCGTCGATCCGCACGCCCCGGCCCGCTGGCGGGTGATGGGCCCGCTCGCGAACCTGAAGGAGTTCGCGCAGGCCTTCGGGTGCAAGGCGGGCGATCCCCTCGTGCGACCCGATTCCCTGGGGGCGACGATTTGGTAGCGCGCCGCGAGTCGCGCGCGGCCTATTAGTTCCGGCGGATCTCGACCGGGCCGTTGGTGGTCACGGCCCGTACCGTCGCGCCGCCCGCGCCCAGTTTGGTTGTAATGTGGCGCCCCACGCGTCCCTGGATCGTGACGGTGAGCGGGAAGTCGAGCGTCATCGGCCCGTTGACGGTGCCGAACTCGAGCTCGGCCGAGTATCCCTCGGGGATGGCGAGACTCACAGGCCCGTTCGTCGTCTCGGCGTCGAGGCCCTGGCCGTCCCAGCGGGCGCCCACCAGCGTGATCTCGAGGGGTCCATTCGTGGCGCGCACCCGCACGTCGCCGCCGACGCCGTCGAGCTGCACGGGTCCGTTGTGCGCCGTGAGCTCGATGCGGCCGTGCAGCTCGCGCACGGCAATCGGCCCGTTATAGGTGCCCACGCGCAGGTCGGAATGGCGAGGCGTGTATACGACGAAACTCACCCCCCAGTTCGCCCGCCGGCCCGTCGCTGGCCCCCGTACCCCAATCGACCTGCCCGTCGTGATCACCTGGATGTCGCGCGCGATGGCGACCGCTTCCGTGTCGCTCGGCGCATGCGTTTGGATGCGGGCGTGGACTTCCACGCTGTCCCGGTCCCACCCCTCGACCGCTACTCCCCCATTCGTCCCCGGATCGATCGTCAGCGTGCCGCCGGCGGCCAGGACGCTCACCCGCACTTCGCAATGCTCGAGTTGCCAGTGACGCTCGACCTGCCAGTAGTCGTGGCCTTCGCGGCACTCGGCGAGCCAGCGCGCGTCGGCGGCGCTCTGGGCGGCGAGGGGAGGGGCGGCGATCAGCCCCAAGGCGGCGAGAGTCGGCCAACGCCAAGCCATGACGTCCTCCGGGAAGGGGAAGGGGGGGGTCTCGAGGGTTGGACACCACGGGGGCAGGAAAGGTTGGGCGGCCGCAACGAGGTCGGGCCGCCGACCCGAAGCCGCTCGGGGGGGTGTCGGGCCCGCCTGCCGGTGTCGCGTCAGTTGTCAGACGGGCACGTGGCGTGGTCCGGTGGGGGCGGGGCGGGCCTGAGGTCGTGGGGGTCGAGCCGGATGACGACGTAGGTTGCCGAGTCGGGGCCTGCGTTTCGGAGGCCGTGGAGCTCGTTCGCGGCTTCGAAGATCACGCTGCCGGGTCCGGCGCGGCGGGTCGCCCCGTTCTGGCACACTTCCAGTGTGCCGGTGCGCACGATCATCAGCTCCTCATGCGGGTGGCGGTGTGGAGGGTGAACCATCCTGCCGGGAGCGAGCGTCGTGACGTGGATCTCGAGCCGGCTCAAGTTCGCCGTCACCGTGTCGACGAGGGCGCGGGAAGATCCGAAGGCCGCTTGCCGGACTCGTCCCGTATCGGCTGGGAATACTGACGATCCTAGGGGCGGCCCCGAGGGGGTGTGCTCGGCGGGCGCGGGCGCTTGGGCGCGCGGCCGCAGCGGTCCACCGGCGATTCCCACGAGCGCCAACGCCAGCGCGGAGCGGGCACCCCGTCGGCGGCGCGAGATCACGGGAGGAAGCATCCTTCCCTCCGATCTAGAGAGTTCCCCACATGAGCTGCGCCGGCCACCGGGTGGAGTGATCGGCGTACTCGAGGACCGGGCCCTCGAGCAATCGCGGACTGCGGCCGCCCTCAGCGGGGGTCGAGCACCTGGTCGACCGGGATCGCTACGCCGGGCACGAGTGCGGCACGCACGAGGTCCCCGCACCTCAGTGTCCGTACGTCGCGGTATCCCTGGGGACTGGGGTCGCGGTGGACCTCGATCGCGTCGTGCTCCAGGTCCACCAGCCAAGCCTCCGGGATCCCGGCGGCGGCGTAGTGGGGGAGCTTGACCTTCCGGTCGAAGGCGAGCGACGTGTCGGCGACCTCGACGACGAGGAGGATGTCGTTGGGCTCGGGATGGGCGTCGTGGTAGTGGGCTGGCTTGGGTCGCAAGAGAGCGAGGTCCGGCTGGGGGTCGGAGCGCTCGTTAAGGACTATCGGGTTCTGCACGCGGACGATCGCGGCGTCGCCCACGGCGCGTACTAGGAGCCGAGTAAGGCTGTCCACACCGGCTGCGTGGTCGGGACCGATGGGGGTCATCTCGACGATCTGCCCGTCGAGCAATTCGACCCGATCGTCTTCCCCGAGAATGCCAACCTCGGCGAGCCGGTGGTAGGCGTCCACCGTGAAGGGACCTTTACGCAAGTGCACGGACATAGCGGCTGACCTCGCCCTTGAATCTCGGGAACCGGGGGACAGGGGGCCAGGGGCGGCCATTGCATCGACCGCGATAGCGCGCCGGTGCCGCCTGACTCGCGTCAGATTCTTACATCAGGGGTCGATTCATTGCAGCCAGGGACGAGAAGTGGGCCGGGGGCTCGCGTCCCGGTCACTGCCCCCGTGCGACTCGCGCGCCCTGTTGGATGAGGGTTCTGAGGGGCTCGAGCTTGCCGGTGCACATGGTCGCGAGCTGGTCGAGCTCGGGCGCGAATTCGCCGAGGGGCGCTCCGCCGTGCAGGGCCGCGAGGCGCTTCTGCAGCGTGACGAGGCCCAAGTACAGACTGCTCGACTCGTTCGTCTGCGGGTGTCCTGCTTGCTCCAACCCGCGCAGGATCTCCTTCGCCTGCTCCCGCGCCTGCTGGATCAGCTGCAGCAGCCGGTGGACGGTCATCGCGAGGCGGCCCCGGGTGGAGGACCCTCTTTAATGGGGCGCGCGCCAGGTAGAGTCAAGAGGAAACGGGCCCGCTGCTTGCGCTCGGTACGCCCGCACATTCCCTTTACAAGGCGTCGTGACGGCCATGGTTCGCGTGCCCAGAGTGTTCCGCGCAGGATCCTGCCCGCTGAAGGTGAGCGGAGTGCTGGCGTCGTTTATCGTTGGCGCGGCGCCGGCGCGGAGCCAAACTTCCTCGCCCGTGCTGCGGGCCATGCGCGACGAGCTCGCGCGCTCCTGGACGACACTCAAGGCGCAACCCACCCCGCCGTACTTCCTGAGCTACCAGATCACCGAGCAGCACAGCGTGACCGTGTCGGGGTCGTTCGGGGCTATCACCGAAAGCCGTGAGCGGCGCCGGCGGGCGCTCGACGTCGACTTGCGCGTGGGAGACTACGCGTTCGACAACACGCATCCGTTGCGGGGCGGGGTCCGCAGCTTCGGGTCGATCTTCGGCGGCGGCCGGGTCGACATCCCAACCGACGACGACCCGACGGCGATCCGCGCAGCCCTCTGGTATGCGACCGACCGGCGCTACAAGGCGGCGGTCGAGCAGCTCACGTGGGTGAAGACCAATGCGGAGGTGGGGGTCGCCGCCGAGGACCTCTCGCCCGACTTCTCCGCCGAGCCGCGGGAGAGCTACACCGAGGCCGTCGTGCACTCGAGCGTCGAGCGGCGCGCCTGGGAGGAGAAGCTGCGCCGGTATACGGCCCCGTTTGCCCG
>DATLKW010000024.1:0-14383 GCA_035538175.1 Gemmatimonadales bacterium
GTGGTGCGCGGCCGTGGCAGGCCTGGTGCTCGCCATTGGCGGCTGCAAGAAGACCAAGGCTGGGCCGGCGGGTGCCGCCGGGGGCGGGCCTATGGGCATGCCCGTCGAGGTCGTCGTCGCCCGGACGGACACGGTGCGCGATGAGATCGCTGCCACCGGGCAGATCGAGGCGGTGCAGTCGATCGATCTGCGGCCGGAAGTGGACGGCCGCATCGTCGAGATTCTCGTCCGCGAGGGGCAGGAGGTCGATCAGGGGGCGCCGCTCTTCCGAGTGGACGACGCCCAGCTCAAAGCTCAGGTGGCGCAGCTCGAGGCTCAACGGGATCTCGCCCAGCAGGCGCTCGCGCGCACGAAGGAACTGATCCGCCAGAACGCTGCGTCGACCGCGGACATGGAGCAGGCCGAGGCGACGGCGCGCAGCGCGCAGGCCCAGTACGACCTGCAGCGCATCCGGCTCGAGCGCACGACGGTGCGGGCGCCGTTCGCCGGCGTCGTGGGGCAACGCCACGTGAGTCTCGGCGATTACGTCACCACGAGCACGCCGCTCGTGTCGCTGCACACCGTGAACCCGCAGCGGGCGGCGTTCCAGGTGCCCGAGCGCTTCGCGCGAGAGCTCAAACCGGGCGAACGCGTGTCGTTCCGCGTGGCCGCCATTGCGGGCCGCGACTTCATCGGCGAGGTCGACTTTGTAGACCCCGTGGTGCAACTGCCGGGGCGCACCATCCTGGTGAAGGCGCGGGTCCCCAATCCTGAGCGCCTCTTGCACCCTGGGATGTTCATCGAGGCGCACCTCGTGACCGCCGTGCGCCCCGCGGCGGTCGTAATCCCCGAGGACGCGGTGGTACCGGCCGAGGGCGCGAGTTTCGCGTGGGTCGTGACCGCCGGGAAGGCGGACCGCCGCGCGGTCGAGTTGGGGGTGCGGGTGCCGGGCTTCGTCGAGGTGACGAAGGGCGTCAAGGCAGGGGAGCAAGTCGTCGTCGGGGGACTCGAGCTGCTCGCGCCCGGCGCGCCGGTCATGCCGCGGGTCGTCGAGCGTCCCGCGAAGACCGCCGCGGCTACACCTTAGCCGGCCGGCGGCCGCCGCGGCCCTTCGCGGCGGTCGCACGGGCCTTAGTCGCTCAGAGCGGAGCCCGCGAAGCGTCGCGGGCCCTTTCGCTCCGGACCCCATCCTAAGGCCGTCCACCGAGCGTCACGAGCCGCGCCCGCGGTGGCACACCGGCTTCGAGCTCCATGATCCCGACACTCGGCGGAATCCCAAAGCGGGGATGCCCTGCGCCCCCCGGGTTCATCACGGTCACCGTGCGATCCACGAGCTCGAGGAGCGGCTTGTGCGTGTGGCCGTAGACGATGATCTCGGCGCGGGGAAAAGCCTCGTGCAGCTTCGCCGGCGTGGGATGGCCCAGCTCGTCGCCGTGCGTCACGACCAGCGTGAAGCCTTCGAGCTCCGCGTGGGCGACCGGACGCAGGCGCGAGCGCAGCTCCGGCGGATCGGCGTTGCCGTAGACCGCAGTGAGCGGTGCGAGAGCCTCAAGCTCGATCAGGATCTCGGCCGTCCCCACGTCGCCGGCATGGAGGATATGATCGACGTCCGTGAAAACGTCGAACACCTCCGGTCGGAGCAGGCCATGCGTGTCGGAGATGATGCCGAGGCGCATCGTCAGGCATACCGGACCTGAGGCCCGTGGAGCTCGGACCCGGACCGACAAGCCCTCACTCGGGGTGCCAGCGCTTCACGAGCGCGACGTCGATCCCCAGGTGATCGAGTACGCGTTGCACGACGAAGTCCACGAGGTCGCGCACGTGCTCGGGCCGGTGGTAGAACCCGGGGGCCGCGGGCAGGACGACGGCGCCGGCCTCGGTCACGAGGGTCAGGTTTCGCAGGTGCACAAGCGAGAGCGGCGTCTCGCGCGGCACGAGGACGAGCCGCCGTCGCTCCTTCAGGGCCACGTCGGCCGCGCGCTCGATCAAACTGCGACTCGTGCCGTGGGCGATGGCCGCCACGGTGCCCATCGAGCACGGGCAGATGACCATCGCACCGGTCCGTGCCGACCCCGACGCGGGCTCCGCCCCCCGATCCGCCTCGTCGAACACGCGCACGCTCGCCCAGTCGCCGCCCGTGGCCTGCTTGAGCCCACGCTCGTCCGCGATCCCGCACTCCTCCCTGAGGAGCCGCCACCCGTGACTCGACACCATCAGCCAGGTGGGGACCTGATGGGTCGCGAGGACTTCGAGCAGCCGAACGCCGTAGGGGGCGCCCGAGGCGCCGGTGATGGCGACGATCACCGGTGGCTTGGGCATCAGGCGCCGCGGCGGTTGGGGGTGGGCGAGCGCTGGGGGTGCGCCGGCGGGCGAGGTGGCGCCGGGGAGCGCGGGGTGGGGAGCGGTTTCCGGTCCGGGCGCGCCCCGCCCTTCCCCGCGCGCGGTCGCCGTCGGCCGCTCATCGCACGCGGTCGACCAAGGCGCCCAAGAACACCACGACGCTCACGATGCCGTTCAGCGTGAAGAAGGCCGCGTTCAGCCGCGACAGGTCTCCGGGCTTGACGAGCCGGTGCTCCCAGGTGATGAGCCCAGCACCGAGCGCCACGGCCGCGTAGAAGGGCCATCCGAGCCCCGCCCCCGCCCCGAAGGCCACGAGCGCGAGCACGGCGAGGCCGTGCATCACCTTGGCGACGAGGAGGCTCTGCGCCGGACCGAACCGCACCGCCGCCGAGTGCGGTCCTTCCGCTCGGTCGAAAATCTCGTCCTGGAGGGCATAGAACACGTCGAACCCCGCCACCCAGAACGTCACGGCCGCGGCGAGCGCCCAGAGGAGCCAGGCGGGCTCGCTCCAGCGGCCGGCCACCGCCAGGTACCCCGCCGGTCCCGCGATCGCGTCGCCGACGCCGAGCCAGACATGGGACCACCACGTGAAGCGCTTCGCGTAGCTGTAGCCCACGACCACGGCGAGGGCAATGGGCGCGAGTGCGAAGCAAAGGGGATTAAGGGCCCAGGCCGCGGCAAGGAACACCGCGGCCGCGATGAGCACCGCGGCCCAAGCCTGGCGCAGGGTGAGCTTCCCAGCGGGCAGCTCGCGGCCGCGGGTGCGGGGGTTGCGCGCGTCGAGCTCGCGGTCGGCGATCCGGTTGAACCCGAGCGCGACGAAACGCGCGGCGCTGAACGCAACGACCACGAGGGCGAGGATGCGCCAGGTGACCGGGTACGCGTACGAGGCGGCCACCACCCCGAGGAGGGCGAACGGCAAGGCGAAGACTGTGTGGGGCAGCCTGACGAAGTTGGCATAGCGGACCGCGAGGTGCTCGCCCGCCCACGTCTGGCCCTCGCGCGCCTCAGAGCGCAATCCCGAGCTCCTTCCACATGGCGTCGACCCGTCGTCTGGTGTCAGTGTCCATGACGATGCGCCGCGGCCATTCCCGCGCGAAGCCTTCCTCCTTCCACTTGCGCGTGGCGTCAATGCCCATCTTCGACCCGAACGTGAACGCGCGGCTCGAGTGATCGAGCACGTCGATCGGGCCCATGGTAAAGCGCACGTCGCGCTCGGGATCGATGTGGTTGAGGGCCACCCACCACGCCTCCTGGGGGTCCTGGACGTTCACGTCCCGGTCGAAGACGACGATCACCTTGGCGAGGGCCATCAGGCCTTGGCCCCACAGCCCGTTCATGACTTTGTAGGCCTGGCCCGGATACTGTTTGTCGATGCTCACGAACACGAGGTTGTGGAAGATCCCGGCGGCCGGCATGTGCACGTCGACGATCTCCGGGATCGTGAGCTTCAAGAGGGGGAGGAAGATTCGCTCTGTCGCGTGGCCCAACCAGTAGTCTTCCATGGGCGGCCGCCCGACGATCGTGTGCGGCCAGATCGGCTCGGCGCGCATCGTGACGGCGGTGACGTGGACCTTGGGGTAGTAGTCGGCGAGGGAGTAGAAGCCGGTGTGGTCCCCGAACGGCCCTTCGAGCACGAGCGGCTCGCCGGGGTCGATATAGCCTTCGAGGATGATCTCCGCTTCCGCCGGCACGTCGAGATCACTGGTCACGGCCTTCGCGAGGCGAACGGGCTCGCGGCGCAGGAACCCGGCGAACAAGAACTCGTCGATGGAGGGCGGGAGGGGCGCGGAGGCCGCATAGATCGACGCCGGGTCGCCGCCCAGCGCGATGGCCACGGGCATCGTTTCGCCCCGCTCCGCCATCGCGCGCCAGTGGGCCGCGCCCACCTTATGGCGTTGCCAGTGCATCGCCAGTTCGTTCGGTCCGACCACCTGAATGCGGTACATACCGACGTTGCGGACGCCCGACACGGGGTCGCGGGTGATTACGCCGGGGAGGGTGATGTAGGGGCCCCCATCCTCGGGCCAGCAGACGGGGATGGGGAAGCGTCCCAGGTCCACCTCGCCGTCGCGGAGCACCACCTCCTGGCAGGGGGGCCGTCCGCCGCCGGAGCGGGGTGGGTATTTCGCGACCTCGGCGAGCTGCGGCAGCATGGCGAGCTTACCGAGCAGCGTGTCGGGCACTTTCACGTTTAGGAGGGCGGCGATCCGCTCGCCGATCTCGTCCAGGCAGTCGACGCCGAGCGCGAGGGCCATGCGTCGCGCCGACCCGAACAGGTTCACGGCCACTGGACAGGATGGGGCGGCGCCCCCAGCTCCTGGTCCCGGCCCTCGCGCCGCGCGGGTCAGGCTCGCGAACAGGAGGGCCGGCCCGCCGCCCCGCGCCTTCATGCAGCGGTCGGCGATCTCGGTGAGCTCCTTGTCGACCGACACGGGGTGGGTCACCCGCACGAGCTCGCCCCGGCCCTCGAGCGCGCTTAAGAACGCGCGGAGGTTATCGAGTGCCATGATGGAGCGTGCAGATCCCGCCCGTCAGCCCCTCATGGTGCACGTCGGCGAATCCGGCCGCTCGGAGGCGCTGCGCGAAGGCGTCAGGGTCGGGGAATTCGCGCACCGACTCTGGCAGGTAGGTATAGGCATCTCTATGTTTCGACACCGCGCGTCCGATGACGGGGAGGATGCGCTGGAAGTAGACGTGGTAGAGGGCGCGCACGAGCGTCGAGCGGGGTGTCGCGAACTCGAGCACCACGAAGCGCGCGCCGCGTCGGAGCACGCGATGGACCTCGGCGAGGCCTCGGTCGAGGTCCGCGAGGTTGCGGACCCCGAAGGCGCACAGCGCCCCGTCAAACTGCTCGTCGGCGAACGGCAGGGCGAGGGCGTCGGCGCCGACGGGTTGCGTCCGGACCGCTTTCTCCCTTCCCCGGGCCAGCATGGGGATGTCGAAGTCCGCGCCGACGACGCGGCCGTGGAACCCTGGCGCGCGGGCGAGCGTCGCCGCCAGATCGAGGGTGCCGGCGCAGAGGTCGAGGTACACGCCGGTCGGCCGGCGCTCCCAGGCGAGCCGGCGCACGGCGCGCCGACGCCACCACCGGTCCACATTGAGACTGAGGAGATGATTGAGGAAGTCGTAGTGCGGCGCGATCGCCGTGAACAGGGCGCGAACGTAGGTTCGCTTCGCGTCGCCGACGCCACGCACGGCCACCTCCAGGGCGGGAGACGGGGAAGGCGGGGGAGGCGCCATAGGCGCGAAAGATAGGCCGGGCCACCTGACCGGCGCCAGCGATCAGGAGGTCGTCGAGTGGGCGAAGCGCGGCCACGAAGCGGCGTTTCGCGAGTTGGTGCGCCGCTACGAACGGCCGATCTTCTCGCTGATCTATCGCATGGTGCGCGATCGCGGGCTCGCCGAAGACCTCGCCCAGGAAACGTTCATCAAGGTGCTGAACGGCCTCGGCTCCTATAATCCGGACTTCCGGTTTTCGTCCTGGATCTTCAAGATCGCGAACAACGCGGCGATCGATCACCTGCGCAAGCGCGAGCTCGAGACCTTGTCGCTCGACGGCTCACCCCAGGCCACGACGCCCGAGGCGATGCGCGCCACGGCGCTGCAGCTCGGCGACAAGGGCGAAAGCCCGCTCGAGGAGCTCGAGGCGCGCGAACTGGGTGGGGCGATCGAGCGGGCGATCGCGAAACTGCGGCCCGAGTACCGCTCGTGCATCCTGTTGCGTCACGTCGAAGGGCACAGCTACGAGGAGATCGCCCGCATCCTCGACCTCCCGCTCGGCACGGTCAAGACGTATATCCACCGGGCGCGCAACGAATTACGGGGCTACTTGGGAGACCGACGCCCCTGAAACCCGGACGCCCGCCGTCCCGTAGGAGGGACTCGATGAGCGCATCCCATCTTGAGCATCTGACCCTCGACGAAATCGAGCTCTGGGCGCAGGGCCTCCTCCCCGCCGGGCGCGACGTGCATCTCGCCGTGTGCGATGCCTGCCGCGCGCGAGGGGACGAGGAGCGCCGGCTGTTTCGCGAACTGGCCCAGGTGCCGCGGTTCGGGCCCGAGTTCGGGTTCGTGGAGCGCGTCATGGCGAAGGTGAAGGTCCCGACGCCGTCGGGGCGCTTTAAAGTCTAGGCTCGCACCGGCGCGCCGACGCCGACGCCGACCAGTCGCGCCGCACTGCCGTCCCGCACCGCAATCTCGACTGTCCCGCCGCTGCCCACGAAGGCCACCAGTGCGCCACGCGCCACGTCTGCGAACGTGCGGGCGAGCGGACCGATGTCGGCCCCGCCCACTTTGATTCGTACGCCGGGCTCGACCTGGTCGCCGCGGATGTTCGTGATCAGCGTACCGAACCGATCGACGTAGATGACCTCGCCCACCACCGCCGCGCCATCGTGCCCGGGGATGGGGAGCGGCGCACGGCAGGGGTCCGAGATCGCGTGTCCGAGGTGGGAGGGGGGCGCGCCCAGGGCGAGCTGCGCGGCGGCGGGGGCGAAGACGTCGCGCGCGTGAAAGGTGGGCGCCGCATTCGCGGGCACGACGAGCGACACGACGTGGGCCTCGGGAGCGAGGAAGGACAGCAGCCCGTTGTCAGGGGCGACGAAGAAGTGTCCCGCCGCTTGCGCGGCGAGGGCGCGTCGCGTGGTGCCGACGCCGGGGTCCACGACGGCCAGGTGAACGGTGCCGGGGGGAAACCGCTGCCACACCCGCGCCAGGATGTATTGGGCCGCGCGCACGTCGCCGGGGGGCACCTGGTGGGTGATGTCGGCAAGCACGACGCCGTGCACCTGGGAGAGCAGCACGCCCTTGACCTCGCCGACGTAGCTGTCGGCGTCCCCAAAATCCGTGAGCAGCGTGATCAGTGTCGCCATGGAGCTTCACGCATCGCCGCTCACACCGTGACGCGGCGCCAGCCGCCGTTGAGCCAGAAGAGCGTCATCGCTACGCCGCGGGCGACCGCGGTCAGGGAGAGGGCGAGCCAGATGCCGAGCACGCCAGCGATGGACGACCACCACGCCGCGAGCGGCACGCGCAACAGCGTGAGGGTGGTCCCGGTCACCTGCGGCCAGAGCGTGTAGCCCGCCCCCGCAAGCGCGCCTTCCAGGATGATTTCGAAGGTCTGCCCGATCTGTGCGGCAGCGATGACGCGGAGGTAAAGGCTCCCGTCGGCGATGACCCCCGGATCGGACGTGAACAGCGCCACGAGCCTGCCCGGGATCGTGAGGAAGGCCGTCGCGGTGGTGAGCGTGACCGCGAGGCAGTAGCCCACCGTCAGGCGTACGGCTTCGCGGGCGCGCCCTTCCTGCTGGGCGCCGAGGTTTTGGCCCACAAGCGCCGAGGCCGAGAGCGCAAAGCCCGAGATCGCGATGAATCCGAGACCCTCGACCTTGTGCCCCACGCCGAGCGCCGCGAGGGCCGCGGTGCCGAAGCGGGACGTGTACCGGGTAAGCCACATGTATACCACCGACAGCAGCACTCCCGCGAGGGAGAGGGGCGCCCCCACCCGAAGCACAGTGGGAATGGCGCGCCAATCCGGGGCGTCGACGCGGACCAAGCCGCGCCGGACCGCGAGCGCGATCCCGACGAGGAATCCGCCCCCCCGCACCATCACCGAGGCCAGGGCCGCCCCCTCCACGCCGAGGGCCGGGAACGGCCCGACGCCGGCGATGAGGAGCGGGTCGAGCCCGATCGAGAGCAGCACCGACCCCGCGAGCATCAGGAACGGCGTGCGAGTGTCGCCCGAGGCGCGAAACGTCGCCTCGATCGCGAAGAAGCCGAACACCAGGGGGCCACCGAGCAGCCAGGTATCGAGATACGCGTGGCCCAGCACTGCCACGTCGGCGGGCACGGCCATGAAGCGAAACAGGGTGTTGGTGAGGACGAGGCCGAGGAGCGAGACGGTGATCCCCGCCACGAGCGCGTACAGCACCGCCGCCCCGGCGGCGCGCGCCGCGTCGTCGGGGCACCCCTCCCCGTGCCGCCGGGCGGCGACGGCGATGAGGCCCACTTCCACCATTTCTCCGAGCGACAGCAGCACCCAGACGTAGAACCCCGCGGTCGACACGGCTGCCAGGGCGGCCGGGCCGATCAGGCGCCCCACCCAGACGGCGTCGATGAGGTTGAAGCAGAAGTGGCAGGCCATCATCGCGACCGCGGGGGTGGCGAGCCTCAGGATGACGGGACGCAGCGGCCCCACGGTGAGGGCGCCGGGTGTACGGGTGAGGCTCGTCATGGGGCCGCAAGCTACGCGGCCCCCAGGCTAGCGGTCAACGCACGGGGGCGCGCCGCGGGACGGGCGCGGTGCCCGCGGGCGGTTTACCGGACGGCAGGGCGGGGCGTCAGGGACGCGGCCGGGCGGCCGGCTTTCGTGTCGCCTCACGCCGCTGGGCCTTGGCCGCGTAGAGGGAGCGGTCGGCGGCGTTGAGCAGATCGTCGAGCGACGCCCCGTCGCGCGGGTGCACGGCGACCCCGATGCTGACTGAGATCCTGGGCTCCTCGCCGTCACGGGCCACGCGCTCCGCGACCCGGCGGGCCACGCGCCAGGCCGCGCCATCTCCCGTCTCCGGCAGGACCAGGGCGAACTCGTCGCCGCCGAAGCGCGCGGCGGTGTCGATGCCGCGGCATGAGGCAAGCAGCGTCTCAGCCACGCGTCGCAGGGCCAGGCTGCCGACCAAGTGGCCGTAGCGATCGTTGATCGTCTTCAGTCCGTCGAGATCCGCGAGCACGAGGCCGAACGGGCGGTCGGTGCGCGACGACCGTCGGATCTCGGTTTCCAGGGCCTCAGTGAGCTCGCGGTAGTTCGCGAGTCCCGTGAGGGGGTCGCTCACGGCCAGGTGGCGGAGGCGGTCCTCCGCTTCCTTGTGGCTTGCAACGGCCGTGGCGAGGACTAGCGTCATCACCGCCGTGACGCCGGTGAACGCCTGGAGGAGGAGCAGCGACTCGCCGTAGGCGGGGCGCGCGAACGGCCCGAACCCGGCCAGGGTGCCGGCGATCGCCACGGCGGAGAGCACGACCACGATGGTGGCGGCCTCGCGCGGCGTGAACCGGAACGCGGCCCACAGAAGCGGCGGCAGGCAGAGAAACTCGAGCGGGTAATGGCCTTCGCCCCATGGCGAGGCACCGGCGAACACGGCGACGCCCACGAGAACGGTGCTGGCCAACAGGGCCGCGACCTCGAGCGCCTCGGCCAGCCGCCACCGTACGCGGGGTCGCCGCGCCCACAAGAGCAGCGCCGGAGCGACGACGACGTCGCCCACGGCGTCGCCGAGCCACCGGGTCATCCAGATCGAGCCGACCGCGCTCCAGGGAGCGAGGCCTTCGAGCGCGGTGACGAGCGCGCTCGCGCTTGCGCTTACGACGGTGCTTACGGCGCCGGCCAGGACGGCGAGGGTGAAGATGTCGCGCGGGCGTTCGATGGCGCGGCGGCCGCGCGCGAAACGCTGCACCAGGTAGGCGCCGAGGAGCGCCTCAACCGTGTCGCCCGCTCCCATCGCCAGCGCGCCCGCCACCGACCGAGTGGTCGCCCAGTGGACGAGGAACCCGCCGACCAAGATCGCGGGCCAGAGGCTGCGGCCCCAGATCAGGAGCGCGGCGAGCGCGATCCCCGCTGCCGGCCAGACGGCTGTAGCGCTCGGGTTCAGTGCGGCAAGCCGCAGCCCCAGTTGTCCGGCAAGGAAGTATCCGCCGGCCACGCCGACCAGCAGCGCCGCCCGTCTGAACGAATCTGGGGAGAGAGTCGCGTTCATTGCCGCCTCCCGACTGCTGAACGTGAGCGAGCCACGGAGCGCTCCTCGATCCGGCGCCCCCGTCCCGCCGATGGGACCGACCACGCCCGGTGGAGCGGTGAACCACTCGTCCCACCCCACCCGGTAGGTGCGGTGGCAGCGGGGGCACTGTAGTCGGTCGGGTATTCCCTTGAGCCGCGCGCGGTTGCGGCACCCCGGGCAGACGGCGTACCGGTCGCCCCAGAGCACGGGGAGGCTCTTCGCGTCGTTCGGACGTGGGACCACCGTCCAGCTACGGGGCCGCCCGCCGACGATCTTGAGCGACGTGCGGGGGACGGCGACCGACTGCCGATTCACGGCGAGAAGGGCGTCTGCCGTAGTCAACTGTGCGACCCGGTACCAGGCGCCTCGGCCTAGGCGACGATTCTCGGTCGTCTCGAGACGGGCCCATTGCGCGTTCATCATCACAGCTCGACTGCAGGGGGTGGCTAGGGCGTGGGCTGATCGTAATGAAGAGGGGTGCGCCAGTGCTAGTGTGGCGTCGCTGCAACGTGGCGCTTCGAGCAACGCCAGAGCGCTACGGTGTAGCGGGAGTGTCCCGGAGGAAGCGCTGGAAGACGGGGTTCCCGGGGTAGCGCTCGGCGAGAAGAACGACGAGGGCGCGGGCTTCGCGCTCGAGGGGCCCGCCCGCGGCGTGCGCCCGGGCCGCTTCGCGGACGAGTGCCGCTGCGAGTACCCACGCCGCCTCGACCCGAGCGAGGTCGCCCTCCGTGGCGGCGCGACGCAGGTAGCCGATCCCGCGCTGGGCGTTGCCGCTCCCGAGTCCCAGGAGCTTGGCCGCGAGCCGGGCGAGAGTGCTCGCGCGTGCCAGGGCGTATTGATAGACGCCGAGCCCCAGATAGCAGTCGAGGCAGCTCGAATCAGCCGCGAGCACCCTCGCGTAGGCGTCCCGCATGGCCTTCGCGTCCTTGGCGGCCGCCCAGGAGTGGCCGAGCAGGACGCGCTGGCGCGCGCGATACCCGAGCGCCGTCGCGAACCAGAAGTCGCGTACCGGCCCCGCCAGGCGCGCAGCGCGGGCGAGCGCGCGCGCCAGCAAGGAATCGATTGCGGGCGCCTCGTAGCGGTCGTTCTCGAGCGCCGCAGCCCACCAGATATAAGCGCCGGCTTCAAAGATCACCGGCGCGGGGTCCGCCGAGTCCGCGTGCGCCAGCGCGGCGAAATACGTCGCCGCTGCCGGGAACCCGCCACCGTACAGGCTATCGAGGCCGGCGCGGAGATCAGGCCGGTCGATGCGGGGCTGTTGAAGGAGCAGCAGTGCCGCGCACAGGAACGGCACGTCAGCGCGGCACGGTGGCGAGAGCATCGGCCACGCGCCGGGCGATGGCGTCGAGCGCCTGCGCCGCGGGCGACGTCGGCTCCGCGAGGACGACGGGTCGTCCGGCGTCGGCAAGGTCGGCGAGCGCGGCCTGGAGGGGGACCTGGCCGAGCAACGGCACGCCGAGCTCGTCGGCGAGGCGCGTCCCGCCGCCCGCCAGGAAGATCGCGGTGCGTTCGCCGCAGTGCGGGCAGACGTAGTAGCTCATGTTCTCAACGACGCCGAGGACGGGCACGCCCACCCGCTCGAACATCTTGCCGCCCCGCAACGCGTCGCCCACCGCCACCTCTTGGGGCGTGGTGACGATGACGGCTCCGCGGAGGTGCACGCTCTGCGCCAGCGACAGCTGCGCGTCGCCGGTGCCTGGCGGGAGATCGACGAGCAGATAATCGAGCTGGCCCCATTCCACGTCGCGCAGGAACTGCTGGATCACCTTCATGACGATCGGGCCGCGCCAAATGGCCGGGGCGTCGCGCTCCACGATGAGGCCGAGCGAGATCACCTTGACCCCGTGCGCGACGAGGGGGCGAATCTTGCTGCCGTGGACCTCCGGCTTCTGATTGACGCCCATCATGCGCGGGACGTTGGGGCCGTAGATGTCCGCGTCCATCAACCCTACGCGGTGGCCCGCCCGTGCCAGCGCGACGGCAACGTTCGTAGACACGGTGGACTTCCCGACGCCGCCCTTCCCCGACGAGACCGCGAGCACGCTCCCGAGCTCGGGCTGCTCGATCGGCGTTGGGGGAGCGGGGACGCCACCGGGTCCCGTGCGAGGCGCGGGCTTTGCCCCCGCCCCGCTCGCCCCGGGGCTCGCGCTCGCGTCGGTGACGATGACGCGTACCCCGGTGACTCCCTCCACTCCCTGCACCGCCTTGCGGACGTCGCGGGCGAGGGAGCCCGGGTCATCGCGACCGAGGAGGAAGGTGAGGGTCACCGCGCCGCCGGGCTCGACGGTGAGGTCTTTGACCATGCCTGCCGAGACGACGTCGTGGCCGCTGCGGGGGTTCTTGAGTTGCGCCAGGGCGCGCTCGACGCGCGCCCGAAGGGGGTCCGAGCCGGTCACGCGTGAAACTTAGAGGTGGAGCGCCAGGGGGGACACCCCTCGCGGTGCCGGCGGCGCCGGTTCGCGTGACCCTACAGGGCGGCGTTCCTGAGGAGTTGAAGGTAGATCCGCACGGCGTTCGCGTACGCTCCTACGCCGATGCGCTCGTCGATCCCATGGATGCGGCGAATGTCGTCCGCCCCGATGGCCGCGCCGAAGAACCGCAGCACGTTGGGGCTGAGGGGTGCGTAGTGGCGGGAGTCCGTGGCTGCCACGAGGAGCCACGGTGCCACGACCGCAGTCGGGAAGACCTGCCGAACGCTGCGCGCCAGGGTCTGAAACGCCTCGCCATCGACCGCCGTGACCGCCGACGGGTCGCTCACGGTCTCCTCGAGCGCACGCACTGCGATGCGGTCATCGGCCACGACGCCCCGGACGTGGTCGAGCACGCTCCCCACGCTGTCGCCCGGGAGGATACGAAAGTTCACGAGCGCCCGGGCGGTTGACGGGAGGACGTTGTCTTTCACGCCCGCCTGGAGCACGGTGGGCGCCGTGGTGGTGCGCAGAAGCGCGTTTCCGAGTGTCGACTTGCCGAACTGGCTCGTGAGGAGACCGCCGAAGAGCCAGCGGTTCGTCATTGCGAGCCGCGTGCCGAACGGCATTTCGGGACCGATGTAATCGAACAGGGTCGCCGTGGGCCCGCGGATGGCGCTGGGCATCTGGTGTCTCTCGAGGCGCGAGAGGGCGGCGGCGAGCAGGCCGACAGCGGTCGTGGGGGGCGGCATCGAAGAGTGTCCGCCCTCGGCGCGCGCGGTGAGCTCGACCGTCACGTACCCCTTCTCCGCGATCCCGACCAGCGCCGCCGGCGCCCCGAGGCCGGGAAGGACTCCTGTAACGAGCGCCCCCCCCTCGTCGAGCACCAATTCGGGATGCACGTTCCGCCCGGCCAGGAGCTCGGCGATGTAGGCGGCGCCCCGGCGGCCCCCGACTTCCTCGTCATAGCCGAACGCGAGATACACGGTACGCGTGGGCTTCGCCCCCGCTTTGAGGAGATGTTCCACCGCTTCGCAAATCCCGACCAGACTGCCCTTGTCGTCCAACGCGCCCCGCCCCCACACGTAGCCCCCGGTGATGCGGCCGGCGAACGGCGGCTCGCTCCAGCGCTCCTCCGTGCCCGGTTCAATGGGGACGACATCCTGGTGGGCGAGCAGGAGAACGGGCGGGAGGCTCGGGTCCGAGCCCGTCCAGGTGTACAGGAGCCCGTAGCGATGCACATTTTCGAGCTTCAGCACGGTGTGCAGGCGTGGGAAGGAGTCCCGCAAGTAGCGCCCGAGCCCCTCGAACTCCCGCGGATCGAACTGGCTCGAGTCCTGGAACGAGATCGTTTTGAACCGCAGGGCGCCGGCGAGGCGGCGCGCGATGGCCTGGGTGTCGAGCGGTTCCGGGGCCACGGCGGCCGCTTGTGGTTGGCGGGACCGGGCGCGCGCCGCTCGCGTGACCGCGACACCGACGAGCACCACCACCACCAACGCGAATCCCCAGAGAATGCGTTTCACGGCGTCTCGGGCGACGAAGGGTGGGACAACGCTGTCGTCGCCGCGTGGGGCGGGCACGGGGAGACGGGCGCCGTCAGCGCGAGTCGAGATACGCGCGCGCGGCGCTCAGGACGCGCTCCTGCGCTTCGGCGAGTGTGCCTTCGAGCGAGGCACCGGCGGCCTTACGGTGGCCCCCGCCTCCGAACTGGTGCGCCAGCTCCGCCACGTCCACGTTGCCAAGCGCCCGGAAGCTCACCTTGACCTTGCCGTTCGCGAGCTGGCGAAACAGCAGCGCGAGCCGCACGCCGGCGATGGAGCGCGGATATTCGACCACGCCGTCCAAGTCGTCGGCTGTGACGTGGTGTCGCTGCATCGCCCCGGGGGG
>DATLKW010000025.1:0-3121 GCA_035538175.1 Gemmatimonadales bacterium
GCCGTTGAAGGAGACGGTCGGGCCGCCGTCGCTCGATTCAATCAAGCGGTTCGCGTCGTTCGGGGCGATCCACATGTCGTGGTTGTCGCCGTGCGGATCGACCACGTGGCGGAAGGTCGCGCCGCCGTCGGACGACTTGAAAAGGTTCACCTCGGGAGCCCACACGGTGTTCGAGTCCTTCGGGTCGGCGAAGATCTTCGAGTAGTACCAGGCGCGCTCGCGCAGCTTGTGGCCCGCGTTGACATGTGTCCACGTCGCGCCGGCATCGTCCGAGCGGTACACGCCCCCGGAGTCGGCCTCGATCAGGGCCCACACGCGCGCGGGCTTCGCGGGCGAGACGGCGATCCCGATGTTGCCCCAGAGACCCGTGGGGAGTCCCGGATTCTTCGTCAGCTCCGTCCAGTGCTCGCCCGCCTCGGTGGACTTGAAGAGCCCGCTGCCTGGCCCGCCCGACACGAGGGTCCAGGGGCGACGCACCGCCTGCCATAGGCCGGCGTAGAGCACGGCCGGATTCGAGGGGTCGACGACCAGATCCGCCGCGCCCGTCGAGTCGTTGCGGAACAGCACTTTCGTCCACGTCTTGCCGCCGTCGATCGTCTTGTAGACCCCGCGTTCGGGGTTGGGCCCGAACGCGTGCCCTTCGGCCGCCACGTAGACGATGTCCGGGTTCGTCGGATGCACGCGCACTCGTGCGATCTGCTGGGTTTCCGCGAGGCCGAGGAAGGTCCAGGTCTTGCCCCCGTCGGTCGTCTTCCACACGCCGTCGCCGTGAGAGACGTTGCCGCGAATCGGGAATTCCCCGGTGCCGACGTAGACGATGTCGGGGCTCGATTCGGAGAGGCCGATCGCCCCGATCGTTCCGCCAAAGTATTTGTCCGTCATCGGCAGCCAGGTGTTGCCGCCGTCGATGGTCTTGAACACCCCGCCGCCCGTGGTGCCGGCCCAATATTCGTTGGGGCGCGAAGCGGAGCCCGCGACGGCGACGGTGCGACCGCCGCGAAAGATGCCGATCTCGCGCCAGGTGAGGGCGGCGAAGACGGTGGAATCGAAGGCCTGGGCGGGTGCGGCGCGCCCGGGGAGGAGCGACAGGGTGACCGCGGCGAGGATCGCGAAGCGACGGGACACGGGGATCGGCCTCCAAAGGGGTGACGAAAGTCACCCACGTAAGCACCGAACGGCCGATCCCCGCAAGACCTGCTGGCTACGGCTTCGTCGTGAGCCCAGGCATCTCCATCGGCTTTTCCGTAATGGACGATTTGGCGCCCGTGCCGTGCGCGCTCAGCGTCATGTTGCCCTGCTTGCCGCGGCTCTTCACGATGCCGAAGGGGACGTCCTTTGAGGCCCACACCTCCGCCCCTTCATCGGTTGTCAAGTGCAGGGTACGAAACGTGCCGGCCGGCACGGTGACCGATTCCCAACCCACCACATGGGCACCCTGGCACCGCCCCGCCCAGTCGAACGCCGCTGCCTGCTCGCCGGCCTTCGGACCCATCACGCCCGCCATCGCGCCGGACAGTTTCACGGCGGGCTGTCCAGCCTGCTTGAACACGAACGCATGCGGCGCCGCCATGCCGGCCGCGAGACTGGGGTTCAGGATCTGCAGGGTGCCCGAGTGCGCAGCATCCGCCCCCGCGAAGTTCACCTCGAACCAGTACAGGGTCGTGTCTCCTGCTCGTTCCGAGCCGACGACCGCGAGGCGGATCTTCCCCCCACCGCCTCCCTGCGGGTTCGTCGCATCAAAGGACGCCCATTGCCCGAGCGTGGCGTCACCGACGGCCTTACACACGTCCTTGAGGTCCGTGGCGCTTTGCGCCGCGCTCGGGTCGGCGAATGCCGGTACAAAGCTGACGCCGAGCGCGAAGGCCGCGACGGCTCTGCCGAGACGAATCATGAACGGGTCTCCCGAGTGGATGGCCAAGGTCGAAACATAGCATGCCGCGGCGGCCGACGTTTGCTTATTGCTGTGATCCGCATCGCGCTCGCGACCTACGCGAAACTCCCGAACTTGGGCGAGGACGACCGGGTGCTGTTGCCCGCCCTGGCCGAGCTCGGCGTGGCTGCCGTCCCCGCCGTATGGGACGCGCAGGACGTTCACTGGGAGGACTTCCAAGGGGTCCTCGTGCGGTCTTGCTGGGATTACCACGAGAAGCGGGACGAGTTCCTTCGTTGGCTCGCCCGGCTCGAGCGCGCCGGGGTGGCGGTGTGGAACCCGTTTGAACTCTTGCGGTGGAACGTCCACAAGGGATATCTCCGCGACCTCGAGGCGCGTGGTGTGGAGGTGGTGGAGACGCGCTGGCTGGCACGTGGCGATGCCGTGGAGCTCGACGCGCTGCTCCATGGCGCGGGGTGGCAGGAAGCCGTGGTGAAGCCTGCCGTTTCGGCGAGCGCGCATCGGACGTGGCGCACGTCCGCAGCGACGGCCGGCGTCGATCAGGCACGCCTCGACGCACAACTCCGCGCCGGGGACGCCATGGTCCAGCCCTTCCTGCGCGAGGTGCCCGACCGCGGCGAGTGGTCCATCGTCTTCCTCGGAGGACGTTTGAGCCATGCGGTGCTGAAGCGGCCTGCGCCGGGCGAATATCGCGTGCAGTGGGAGTTCGGCGGGTCGGCCGAGTCGCGCATTCCGGCGCGGCGACTCATCCGAGACGCCGAGCGCGTGATGGCGGCGCTCGCGACCGAGCCGCTTTACGCCCGAGTCGACGGGGTGGAGCGTGGCAGCGCTCTCGTGCTGATGGAGCTTGAGCTCGTCGAGCCGCACCTGTTCCTTGGGTGGGACGCCGGTGCCGCTCAACAGCTCGCCGCCGCGCTGGCGGGCCAGCTCCCGCCCGTCAGCCGGGCGGCGCGATCTCCGGCACGGGAATGACGAGCGACTCCGCGACCCCCGGGCGCGGTCGCTGCCGCACTTTCCCGCCTCCGGGAGCGGCCCACCGCGCGCCCCGGTGCGTGATGCGCCATCGCTTGAACGAACGGGAGGCTCGGCCAGCGTGACACGGGACGGAGGCACCCAGCTCGACATCGTCGAGGTCACCGCGCGCTATGAAGCGTGGCTCGGGGCGCGGATCCAGCTTCTGCGGCACGACCTCGCGATTAAGCATCAAGCCATGACGCTCGGCCCCTTTCC
>DATLKW010000026.1:0-8273 GCA_035538175.1 Gemmatimonadales bacterium
CCCGAAGTGAAGACCATCATGTTCAAGGCCGGCGTCTTCAAGGGGGCGGACGTGCTGGTCCGCTCTCATTCCTCGACGGCAACCCAAGCGCCAGGGGCAGGGTTCGGCAGCTGCTGCATGAACATCGACGTCGTGCGCTACATCTACTCGGGCGCCCCCGCGCACCAGCTGCAGGCGTGGGACGGGCGGGATGCGTTGAGCGGCGTCATCCTGCTCTTCAACCACATCGACGCCATCCGCCGGACCTTGCGCCCGGAGACCCGGATTCAGGGCATCATCACCGAGGGGGGGAAGGCGCCGAACGTGGTCCCCGATCGAGCCGTGGCGGAGTTCTGGGTACGCTATCCCGACCAGGTATACCTCGCGCAGGTGCTCGAGCGCGTGAACGACGCCGCGCGGGCGGCCGCCCTCGCCACCGGAACGCGCCTGCGGATCGAGGCCGATTCTGAGGCGCGCGATGGGATCTCGGTGGCCGCGCTCAACGACGTGGCGTTCGCCTATCTGCGGCAGCTCGGCGCGACGCGCGTCGAGGACGAGCCGGGGCGTCCCCTGCCCTACGAGGAAACGGGCACCGTGTCCACCGAGATCCCGGGGGTCGGCGTCACCGCCCACAGTTCCAACGGCGGCTACCACACGTTCGAAATGGAAACCGACGCCCTCGGCCCCGTGGGGCATCACGCCTTCGTGCTCGACGCCCAAGCGATGGCCGCGGTGTTGTACCACTTCGCGAGCGACGCCGCGTACCGCTTGACGGTCAGGCGCGAGTTCGAGGGCCTCAAGGCGCTCTACGACGAGTATCTCGGGGCGCTCCGGGCGGCGTACCCACAGCCCACCGTTCCCGAGCCGAGAGGGGAGTGACACCATGCGCAGCATCACGGGGGTCTGTCTCGCCTCGGCGCTCGCCGTCTCCGCCCTCGGCGGCCAGCAACGGGCCATCACGGACACCGACCTGTACGCGTTCCGCTGGGTCGCGAGTCCGCAGATCTCACCCGACGGTCGGACGGTGGCCTACGTTCTCGTCACCGTAACCGCCAAGCACGATGGGTACGAGACGAGCATCTGGACGGTGGCGACCGACGGTCGGTCGCCCCCGCGCCGCTTGACGGCGGGGCCGGCCGACGCCGCCCCGCGCTGGTCGCCCGACGCCGCGACGCTCGCCTTCCTGCGCCGCCGGGACGGCCGGCCCCAGCTCCATCTGCTCTCGATGGCGGGGGGGGAAGCGCGTCCGCTCACCGACCTCCCCAAGGGCGCCTCCCCGGCTGTGTGGTCGCCCGACGGGGCGACGATTGCGTTCCTGAGCGCCACGACGCCCGAAGAGCTGGCGCGGAAGAAGGACAAGGCCGACGATCAGAAGAGCGATGTCCGGATCGTCACGCGCGCCGTGTTCCGCGCGGACAACGAGGGGTTCCTCGACGAAACCGAGCACGATCACGTCTGGACCGTCTCGGCCACGGCGCGCGCGGGGGACGACGCGCCCCAGGCCGCGCATCAGGTCACGTCGGGCACCTTCGACGAGGGTCCGCCCCAATGGAGTCCTGACGGTCATCGCCTGCACTTCGTCGCAGACCGCCTGCTCGAGCCGTATTACTCCGCGCCCCGCGCCGGCGTGTACACCGTCGCGGCGGCGGGCGGAGCGCTCGACACCGTGCTCCGCTGGGACGGGGCATTGTACGCCTGGGCGCTCAGCCCCGACGACAAAGCGGTGGCGTTTCGGGGGTGGGCGAATCCGCGCGCGCCGCGCTCCTACAACGAGGCTCACCTGTTCGTGTCGCGCGCGGGCGGCGTGAAGGACTTGACCGCCGACTACGACGTCGAGGTTAACGGCGACGTGCTCGGGGACCAGGCGCCGCCCCGCGGCGGGGGGGGCCCGACCCCGAGCATCTGGACGCCGGATGGCCGAGCGGTCGTCGCGATCACGACCGAGCACGGCCGCTCGAACCTAGTGCGTTTCGACGTCGAGACCGGCGCGCGGGAGCCCCTGACTGCTGGCGACCACGCCGTGCTCGGCTACTCCGCCACGCCCGATGCCCAGACCTTCGCCCTCACCATCAGCGACCCCACCCACCTGCCGGACGTCTACGTCCTCGATGCTCGCACGCGGCGCCTGACCCAGCTGACACGAGTCAACGACTCGCTGTTTGCGACCCTCCGACTGGCCGCGCCGGAGGACGTGTGGTACCCGAGTTTCGACGGTCGGAAGGTGGAGACGTGGGTCCTGAAGCCGCCGGACTTCACGTCGGGCAAGAAATATCCGCTGATCCTCAACATCCACGGCGGCCCTCATACCGCCTACGGCGCCATCTTCTTCCACGAGATGCAGTGGATGGCCGCCAAGGGCTACGTGGTGGTGTATCCCAATCCGCGGGGGAGCACGACCTACGGGCAAGACTTCGGCAACATCATCCAGTACAAGTACCCGGGCGACGATTACCGGGACCTGATGGTGGCGGTGGACACGGTCGTGCGGCGCGGCTACGTGGATGCGGCACGATTGGGCGTCACGGGTGGCTCTGGCGGGGGGCTCCTCACCGACTGGGCGGTTGGCCACACGCACCGCTTCGCGGCGGCCGTGTCGCAGCGCGACGTCGCCGACTGGCTGGGCTTCTGGTACACGGCCGATTTCACGCTCTTTCGCCCGACGTGGTTCCGTTCGGTGCCGTTTCACGACCCGCAGGAATTCCTGGTGCGCTCCCCGGTGCGCTACGCGGACAGCGTGACGACGCCCATCATGTTCGTCCTCGGGGACCAGGACTTGCGGGCGCCGGCCACGCAAGGGGGCGAGGCCATGTTCCGCGCGCTCAAGTATCTGCATAAGACGGCCGTGATGGTCCGGTTCCCCGGCGAGTCGCACGAGCTGTCGCGCTCCGGGATGCCGCGGCACCGCGTCGAGCGGCTTCAGCACATCCTCAACTGGTTCGACAAGTACCTCCAGGGGAAGCCAATCACGCTGTACGACGTCCGATGACCGCGCCGCTGCACACGCTGCTCGACATCGCCCTCCGCACGTCGATCGTCTATCTCGCCCTCCTCGCCGGGCTGCGGCTCAGCGGCGCCCGTACCCTCGGGCAGATGACGGTGTTCGATTTCGTGCTGCTCCTCGTCATTTCGAACGCGGTTCAGAACGCGATGGTGGGGGCGGACACGAGCCTCGCGGGCGGCCTCGTCGCGGCCGCGGTGCTCATGCTGTGGCGGTGGGGGATCGCCCGCCTGCGGTTCTTGAGCCGCAGCTTCGCCCGGACCATTGCGGGCGAGGGCGTGATGCTCGTCCATGACGGCCGGCTCCTCGAGGCGCATTGCCGCCGAGCCGGGGTCACGATTGACGAGCTGCGCCAAGCGCTGCGCGAGCACGGCGTGGCGCGCGTCGAGGACGTGCTCCTCGCGGTGCTCGAACCCGACGGGGCCATCAGCGTGATTCGCTCCGACGACGTCGCGCCGGGCTCGCGACCCCCGCACCGCATCCGCGCCATGCGGCGGGGCTAATCGCCCGAGGCCGCCGCAGCCCGTCTGAGCCTGGCAGGACCCGTTAGATTTCTGCTCAATGTCGGCCATCGTGATCAAGAAGACCGCCGAGGAGCCTGGGGCCGCCTCGCTCTCCATCACCGTGCCCCTCGAGCACGTGCGGGAGGCCGAGGAGCGGGCCACCACGGCCTACCAGCGCCGCGCCCGGCTGCCGGGGTTCCGGCGGGGCAAGGCGCCCGCCGCGCTGGTGAAGAAGCAGTTCGCCGACGACATCCGGCAGCAGACCCTGGAGGAAGTGATCCGGGCGAGCTGGAAAGCAGCGCTCGAGCAGGAGGCCCTGAAGCCCGTGGCGGACCCGCACGTCCACAACTTGAAGTGGGACGCCGGGGCCCCGGTAACGTTCGAGTTCCACGTCGAGGTGAAGCCAGAGCTCGCGCTCAATCGCATCGGCAAGTTTCAGCTCACGCGCCGCGTGCCCAAAGTGACCGACGAGCAGGTCCAGGCTCAACTGACCGCGCTTCGCGCGCAGAAGGCGCCCTGGGTGCCGGTCACCGGCGAGAAGCCCAAGCCGAAGGATCTCGTGCACGTGACGATCGCGACGCGCGAAGGTGAGGTCGTGAAGGACCCACAGCCGCACCAGCTCGTGCTGGGGGAGGGGCAAGCGATCCCGGAGGTCGAAGAGCGAATCTTGGGCATGGTGCCGGGCGAGACGCTCGACGCCACGGTTCGATTCCCCGCCGACTTTCCGGAGGAGGCGAAGCGCGGCCAGGCGCGCGCGATCCGCCCCACGCTACACGAAGTAAAGCGCCAACAGTTACCCGAACTGGACGACGAGTTCGCCCGCGAGGTGGGCGACTTCGACTCGCTCGAGGCGTTGCGCAAGGCGGTGCGCGAGGACCTGGAGCGGGAGGCTGGGCGCGAGGCCGACGCGGCGCTGCGCCGCGACCTGCTCGACCAGATCGTGCAGGCCAACCGGGTCACCGCGCCACGTCCCCTCGTCGAGCGGGCGCTGTACGTGTACGGCCAGGCGTACGGGATTCCCGAGGAGCGGTTCGGGGAGTTCGCGCGCGAGTTGCGCCCCGTGGCGGAGGCCCAGGTACGGCGCGACATGATCCTCGACTGGGTGGTCGAACACCATCAGTTGCGCGTGACGGAGGCGGAGCTCGACGCCCGCCTCGGGGAGCTCGCGGCGCGGCGCGGCATCGCCCCGGCCGAGCTGCGGGCTTCGCTCGTGAAGGCCAAGCGGCTGCGCGACGTGGAGCGGAGCCTGACCGAGGAGAAGGTGTTCGCGTTTCTTCTGTCGCAATCCACCGTGGAGCAAGCGGGATGACCAAGAGCCAGATCTATCCACCCTACATCACCGAGCGGACGGCGCGCGGCGAGCGGACGTACGACATCTTCAGCCGCCTGTTGATGGACCGGATCGTGTTCCTGGGCACGCAGATCAACGACGAGGTTGCCAACATCGTGATCGCCCAGCTCCTGTTCCTCGACGCGGATCAGCCAGAGCGCGATATCTACGTCTACATCAATTCGCCTGGGGGGCTCGTCTCGTCGGGGATGGCCATTTACGACACGATGCAATTCCTGCGCGCGCCCGTGAATACGATCTGCATGGGAATGGCGGCCTCGATGGGCTCGTTCCTGCTTGCGGCCGGGCGCAAGGGCCGGCGCTCGGCGCTGCCCCACGCCCGCATCATGATGCACCAACCCTCGGGTGGCGCCCAGGGCACCGCCGCCGACATCGAGATCCAGGCCCGCGAGATCCTGTACTTGCGCGGCAAACTGAACGAACTGTACTCCAAGCATACCGGGAAGCCCGTCGACCAGATCGAGAAGGACATGGATCGCGACCGCTTCATGTCCGCAGAGGAGGCCAAGGAATACGGGCTAATTGACCACGTAATCGCCAACTTCCAACAAATCGACGACGGGAAAAAGAAGTGACCGCTTGCGCAGGCACGCCGACTTTCCCATACTAGGGCCAGATGTCCCACGATAAGCACCTCCGCTGCTCCTTCTGCGGCAAGTCGAAGGACTCGGTCCGGAAGTTCATTTCCGGACCGTCGGTCTACATCTGCAATGAGTGCATCGCCCTCTGCAACGAGATCCTGGCGGAGGACGAGGAGCGGGAGGTCTCCGAGGCGATCACCCAAGTCCCGACGCCGGCGGAGATCAAGGAGGTCCTGGATCAGTACGTCATCGGCCAGGAGAAGGCGAAGAAGACCCTCGCCGTCGCGGTCTACAATCACTACAAGCGCATCAACTCGCACCAGGGGCGCGAGGCGGACGTCGAGCTCGACAAGAGCAACATCCTCCTCATCGGTCCCACCGGCGTAGGCAAGACCCTCCTCGCGCAGACGCTCGCCCGCATTCTCGATGTCCCCTTCACGATCGCCGACGCAACTACCCTCACCGAGGCCGGATACGTCGGCGAGGATGTGGAGAACATCCTGGTGCGTCTGCTGCAGGCGGCGGACTTCAACGTCTCCGAGGCCGAGCGTGGCATCGTCTATATCGACGAGATCGACAAGATCGCGCGCAAATCGGAGAACCCCAGCATCACACGGGACGTGTCCGGCGAGGGGGTGCAGCAGGCGCTCTTGAAGATTCTCGAGGGCACGGTGGCGAGCGTGCCGCCCCAAGGCGGCCGCAAGCACCCGCAGCAGGAGTACATCCAGGTCAACACCAAAGACATCCTGTTCATCTGCGGCGGCGCATTCGACGGCCTCGAGAAGATCATCGAGTCGCGCACCGGTCGCCGCCAGATCGGGTTTACCAAGGAGGAAGTCGCTCAGGGGACGCCAGAGAAGCTCAAGAAGAACCCCTTCATCGACGTCGAACCCGACGACCTGCTGCGCTACGGCTTGATCCCCGAGCTCGTCGGTCGTCTACCCGTGGCGGTGCCGCTCGACGCGCTCGACGAGGAAGCATTGATCCGCATCCTCATCGAGCCGAAGAACGCCCTCTCCAAGCAGTACCAGAAGCTGTTTGAGCTCGAAGACGTGCGCCTCTCGATCGAGAAGGATGCCCTCAAAGCGATCGCCCAGAAGGCGATCAAGCGCGGGACGGGTGCCCGCGGGCTGCGGGCGATCCTCGAAGAGATGATGACGGACATCATGTTCGACCTGCCGAGCCGCGACGACGTGCGCGAGGTCGCCATCACCTCGGAGTGCGTCACCGAAGGCCGGCCCCCGCTGCTCGTCACGGAGCGCGTCCGGCAGAAGAAAGAAGCCTGAGCGACCCTCGCTACGTCGGCTCGTTCCCCTCGGCCGACGTCTCGCTGGACCCTCCCTTCCCCGAAGTCGCCCTCGTCGGCCGATCGAACGTCGGCAAGTCGAGTCTCGTCAACGCCCTCGCGGGCCGCGTGATCGCGCGGGTGTCGGCGAGCCCGGGGAAGACGCGCGCCTTGAACGTCTATCTCTTCCGCGGCGCGGTGGGCGGGCGCGCCGCTCGTGCGCCGGCGACGACTCCCGCACCGGCCGCCGCGTTCCCACCCCTCTACCTCTTGGACCTCCCCGGGTACGGGTACGCGCGAGCGTCGAAGGCCCAGCGGACCGGGTATCGCCGCTTGATCCGAGAGGCGCTCGCCCGCCCCGGTCTCGCGGGGGTGCTCTGGCTCCTGGACATCCGGCACGCGCCCTCCACGGACGACCGCCGCATCCACGAGCTGCTCGCCGACCTCGGAGTCCCCGTCCTCGCGGCCGTGACGAAGAGCGACCGGCTCTCCGCGAGCGCGCGTCACGGTCGGGCAGCGGACCTTGGCGCCACCCTCGCGCTCGACTCCGATCAGCTGATCGTCACGAGCGCGCACGCAGGCGAGGGCGTGGCGGAGCTCCGCGAGGCACTCGTGGGCCTCGTCGGCCGGGGCGCGGGAGGTGGCGGGGGTGTGCCCTCCACCCGCGCGACATAGGGGCGCGGCGCCGGACATCACGATCCACACACCTCGCGAGGCGGGTATACGGATAGACGAGCCGGACGGTCGGGATTCTCGCCGCCTGGCGCATTAATGTTGTGCCTCATGAGGACGGATACGTGACTCGAACGAGCATGCTCCTGGTCGGGCTCCTCGCCGTGGTGGTGGCTGCCGCCTGGTGGGCGCTCAGGCTCCGGCGCCGCCTGGTACAGAGCGAGCGCGACCGGCGCCGTGCGGCCGACGAGCTCAACCGCCGCCTCTCGGAGCTGTTCTCGCTCCAGGAGCTGTCCTTCATCCTTTCGGGCTCGTTGCAGCTCGACCACATCGTCGCGCAGGTCGTGCGCTACGCCATGCGCTTCCTCGACGCTCAGGGCGCGCTCGTGGCGTTGATCCCGGAAGACAGTGGGGGGGCGGCGGGCGGCACGGGAACGAGCGGAGGTGGCGTGACCCCCGGGGGCGGGGGGCAGGGCGAGCGGAGCCCCCTCACGGTGACCGCGGCCGAAGGCACGCTCGCCACGCTCGCCGGCCGGTCAATCGCCGCGGACGACCCAGGGCTCGTCGCTCGCTCGCTCGGCCGCGAGAAACTCGAGCTCATACGCAACTCGCCGGGGGCGCCGACCCCGCTCCTCGAGGGGGTGGTGGCGGCCGCTGCGGCAGCGGTGCCGTTGCGGGCCCACGGCGTGGTGGTCGGGACCCTGGTGATCGCGAATCCACGGGGGGGCGTGTTCGCGTCCGAGGACATCCGCCTCCTATCGACCGTGGCCACGCACGCGGCCGTCGTGATCGCCAACGCGCGCTTCTTCGAGATGGTGCGACGGGCGAAGGAGCAGTGGGAGACGGCGTTCGACTCGCTCTCCGAGGGGATCGCAGTGGTCGACGACGCCGGGCGCGTGCGGCG
>DATLKW010000027.1:0-43370 GCA_035538175.1 Gemmatimonadales bacterium
GTTCGCGACCGCCCGAGGCGGCTGGTACCCGTCGTCGAGGGCCACCAGGCGGATCTTGCGCCCGTTGACGCCCCCGCCCTCGTTCGTCAGCTTAACGGGTCGCCCCCGAACCGCTCGTGCAGAGTGACGACGGCCGCATCCGGGCCCAGGCCCGGCTCATCGTGGGCGAGGAGCGCGATCCCGCCCGCGCCGCGCGCTTGCTCGCCGACTGGGTCCGCGCGCACCTCGCGCGGGCGTCGGCGCCGGGCTTCCCGGGCGCGGCGCGCGTGCTCGAGACACGCCGCGGCGATTGCAACGAGCACACGCTGCTGTACGTCGCGCTCGCGCGGGCCGTCGGGCTCCCGGCGCGGGCGGTGGCCGGCCTCCTCGAGATCGGCGGGCGGTTCTACTATCATGCGTGGCCCGAGGTGTATCTCGGCGACTGGGTGGGTGTGGATCCGATGCTGGGCCAATTCCCAGCCGACGCGGCGCACCTGCGGTTCGTCGTGGGGGGGCTCGCGCACCAGGCGGAACTCGTGCGCGTGCTCGGGGGCTTGCATCTCGAGGTGTTATGATCCGGCTCGAGAACCTCACCAAGCATTACGGCAGCTTCGTGGCCGTGGACGACGTCTCGCTCGAGGTCGCGCGGGGCGTGCTCTACGGATTCCTCGGGCCCAATGGCGCCGGGAAGACGACCACGCTCCGCATGATCGCCGGCATCCTCCGGCCGACCGACGGGCGGGTGCTCTTGGGCGGCGACGACGTGCACCGCGATCCGCTGGCCGCGAAGCAGCGCCTTGGCTTCATCCCGGACCGCCCCTTCGTCTACGACAAGCTCACGGGTGCTGAGTTCTTGCGCTTCGTGGCGGCCCTGTATGGCCAAGAGGGGGACACGGTCGAGCGGCGGGTCGCCGAGCTGCTCGAGGTGTTCGAGCTCGCGAGCTGGAAGGACGAGCTGGTGGAGGCCTACAGCCACGGGATGCGGCAGAAGCTCATTATCTCGAGCGCCCTGATCCATCGCCCCGAATACATCGTGGTGGACGAGCCCATGGTGGGGCTCGATCCCAAGGCGGCCCGCCTCCTGAAGGACATCTTCCGGCAGTTCGTGGCCCGCGGGGGCACGGTGTTAATGAGCACGCACACGCTCGAGGTGGCCGAGGCGATGTGCGACCGGATTGCGATCATCCAGCACGGCAAGATCGTGGCGGAAGGGACGGTCGACGACTTGCGCCACCAGCACCGCGCCGGGGACGCGAGCCTCGAGGAGCTGTTCTTGAAGCTGACGGGCGGCGCCCAGGTGCGGGAGTTGGCGGAGGTCCTCGGCCGCGGCAGCGTGGCGTGATCCAGCCGTCCTTGTGGCGCGTGCTCGAGCCGAAGTGGCGCACGGCGCTCCAGCGCCTGCGCGAGGAACGCTCGCGGGGCGGCTCGGGGAAGCTGGTCTTGCTGCTCGGCGTTGGCACGCTGTTCTGGCTCGCGGTCTACTGGGTGCTGTACGCGATTCTCCGCTACTTTCGCAGCGTCGAGGAGCTCGGTCCCCTGCTCGCCGGCAAGCTCCTCGGGTTGGTGCTGCTCTCGTTCATCGCGATCCTCGTCTTGTCCAACGTGATCACGGCGTTGTCGAGCTTCTTTCTAGCCAAGGACCTCGACCTGCTCGTGTCGGCCCCGGTGGACTGGCTCCGGATCTATTTGGCGAAGCTCGGCGAGACGCTGTTGCACTCCTCGTGGATGGTGGCGCTCATGGCGGTGCCGATCCTGACAGCGTACGGGGTGATCTACCGCGGTGGGCTCGTGTTTGTCCCGTATGCGACGCTTACGCTCGTGCCGCTGCTCGTGCTGCCGGCGGTGGCGGGGTCGGCGCTCACGCTCGTGCTCGTGAACATCTTTCCGGCGCGGCGCACGCGCGACCTGCTCTCGATCATCGCCCTCGGCGCGGCCGGTGGTCTCATCCTCCTCTTGCGGGTGATCCGCCCGGAGCGCCTCGCCTCCCCGGAGGGCTTCCGCAACCTGCTCGACTTCATCGCGGTGCTGCGGACGCCGACATCGCCCTTCCTGCCGAGCGAGTGGGCAACGCGGGCCATCATGACATTTCTGCGCGGCGAGGTCGATCCCTTGCCGCTCCTGCTCCTCTGGACCACGGCGGCCGCCTTCGTGACCGTGGGCGCGGTGTTGCACCGTCAACTGTTCGCGCCCGGCTTCACGAAGGCGCAGGAGGGCGCGGAGCGATTCGTGCGTGGGGCGTGGTGGCGCTGGACCGTGGGGCGGCTGCTCGGGTTCTTGCCGGTCGCCAAGCGCGAGTTCGTCATCAAGGACGTCAAGCTCTTCTTCCGCGACACGACGCAGTGGAGTCAGCTCATCCTGTTGGCGGTGCTCGTGGTCGTCTACCTGTTCAACATCAAGGCCCTTCCGCTGCACCGCGGGGAAGAGGTCGGCTTCTTCTACGTGACCCTCGTGTCGTTCCTGAATCTCGGGCTCGCGGGCTTCGTGCTCGCCGCCATCGCGGCGCGGTTCATCTTTCCGGCCGTGTCGCTCGAAGGGCGCCATATGTGGCTGCTCCGCTCGAGCCCCCTCGACCTGAAGGCGTTGTTGTGGTCCAAGTACTGGGTCGGCACGTTCCCGCTGCTCGTGCTCGCGCTGCTCCTCACCGGGCTGACCAACGTCCTCCTCCAGGTCCGACCGTTCATGATGATCGTGGGGCTCGTCACGATCGGCGGGCTCACGTTCGCGATCGCGGCCCTGGCGCTCGGTTTCGGGGCGGTGTACCCCCAGTTCGAGACCGAAAACGCCGCGCAGATCCCCACGTCCTTCGGCGGGCTCGTCTACATGATGGCGACGATCGCGCTTCTCGGCGCGGTGTTGCGGGCGCTCTGGACGGCGGTCTACGCCTATGTCCGCGCGGTGTACGAGGGGCAGCCCGTGGTCGTGGACGCCTGGATGATTGCGTGGTTTGGCGTCGCCGCGTTGCTGTGCGCGGCCGCGACGCTGTTCCCGCTGTGGGTCGGGTTGCGGCGGATCGAGCGGTTCGAGTTCTGACGCCCCGCCCCCGCCTCCACCCCACCGCTGCCCGCCGCTCCGCCCAGGTCTGGAGCCGGGCGTCAGAGGGGAAAGTTGAGTCCCGTCTCGATATTGAACGACGTGCTGTTAGCGATCACGAGTTTCCCGTCGAGGAACGGCCTGAAGGGGTAGGCTCGCCGCCCCTCCCAGCCCGCGAACAGGTTGGCACCGCCCTGGCCCGCGCCGGCCTCGTGCCGGTAGACGAAGCCGCCGCCGAAGTAAAAAATGCCGTAGGCGGTCGGGGGATGGAACTTGAGATCGGCGTTGAGCCGGTAGAGCGACCCGGCATAGCCGGGATAGAACTCCGCGGAAGGCGCGAGGGTCCAGCGCCGGCCGACGGGCAGGTTCAGCTGGCCGCCAACGAACACGCGGTCAACGTCGAAATCGTAGCCCACCCGCGGGCCAATGCCCGGGGGCTGCACCCAGACGGCCCGGCCGCCGCGCATGCGCCGCTGGGCCACCGCCGTGGTCCCCACGACCGCCAGGGCAGCGGCGACGCCTCCGATCCGCAGCATGAGCCTGGTCACACCGATGCTCCTCGGTTCAGGGTCGCTCACTGATAGAAAAGCGCGTCGCGAAAATCAAGGTCGCCCGGTAGCTTGACGGCGTGCGACCGACGCGGCGCTCCGTCCCCCTCCCCGATCCTCTCCGTCGTTGCTCCGCGGTGGTGGTGGTGCTCGTCGTGGCGGGGTGTTGGGGTGGTCAGCGCCGCGCTCGGATCGGGGTAGCGCTCCCCGCCGACACCAGCACCGAGCTCACGACGCTGCGCGGCGCGATGCAACACGCCGCCGACAGCTTGGGGCTCGACCTGGAGATCCGCACGGACGGGAGCGACGCGGCGGCCGAAGCGCGGATCCTCAGCGGATTCGTCGCGGGCCGGGTGAACGCGATCGTCGTCGTGCCCGTGGCCCCGAGCGGGCTTGCCGACGCCCTGCGCGCGGCAGACCGGGCGCACATTCCCGTCTTCACCGCTGGACGCGGCGCCGTCGAGGGACCGACGGTCTCCCGCGTCGCAGCCGACGATCGGCAGGGGGGCGAGCTCCTCGGGTGGTACTTGGGGCAGCGGCTGCGCGGCGGCAACGTGGCCGTGCTCGACGGCGGTGAAGTGTCCGGGCCGAGCGACTGCCTGCGCGGCGTGCGCCTCGCGCTCGGGCCCTTCCCGAACATCCGCCTCGTCGCGAGCCCGGTGGTCGACCCGGCGACCCGGGACGCCGCGCGGCACAAGACCGCGACTCTCCTCGCGAGCGACGAGCGCATCGATGCGGTGATCGGGACGACGGGCGAGCTCGCGCTCGGCGCGCTCGCCGCCGTGCAAGACGCCGGCCGGCGGGACGTGCTGGTCGTCGCTAATGGCGGGGGACCCGAAGCCCATGCCGCGATCCTCGGAGGAACACCCCTCGTCGCCGACGTGGTCACGGATCCCGATGTGGTCGGTCGCTATGTCGTCGAGGTCGCGGCGTCGCATCTGCGCGGCAACCACGTCATGGCGGCGGTGCCGGTGCGCGTGCGCCTCGTGGATCGGGATTCGCTCACCGCGCCGCGTGGAGCAGTCGAGCCCCGCCCCCGGTAATCGGGCAGGGTGCGGGGGCCGCCCCGTGCTGCGGGGCCCGAGGGGAGGGGGGCCAGCGGTCGGCTACGCGGCCACGCGCGCGCCGCACGCGTGGCAATAGCGTGCCTCGCGTTCGAGCGGGGCGCCGCAGCGCGAACAGTATCCCGGAGCGTGGCCCAGTCGGGTGCCGCACTCGGAGCAGAAGACGGCGGCCGCCTCCGGACGCGGCCCGTGCGTGGGACAGGCCGGGCGCACGGGGCGTGAGGCGGCGTGTGGGGCGGGTTGGGGCGCCGGGGTCGCGGGCTCGCTCGGGCGACGCTCGACCGGCGCGGTTGCCCCCGGGGCCCGGAGCGCCGCCAGCGCCTCCGCCGTGTACTGCCGCTCGAGCAGGTGGTAGTCCGCCTCCGACAGCTTCCCCGTGGCGCGATCGAACTCGATCTCCTTCAGGGCCCTGAGCGCGACGGCGCGCGGCGAGAAGTCATCCTCGGGATCGTCGCCTTCGTCCTCGTTCGGGAGGGTCGCCTCCGCCAGCGCGGGCCGGAGGATGGGCCGCAGGACGAAGACGATCGCGCCTGACGCGAGCAGGATTCCGAGCGCGAGCTCGAGGGTGGTGTTCAGACCGAGAGCCGGTCGAGCTCGCGGCGCAGCCGCTCGAGCTCTTCGGGCGTGGCGCCCGGATCCGCGGCTGGTTGGGCGCGACCGGAAGCGGGGCGCACCGTCCAGCGGCGGAGGACGACGATCAGGACTCCCGCCGCAATGATGGTGGCGACGGGGGGGAGCAGGTAACCGAGGAGGTTGAACCCGCGCTTGGGCGGGGCCATGAGGATGGCCACGCCGTGCTCGCGCACGAACTGGTCGATGATCTCGGGCCCACTCAGGCCCTGGCCCGCGAGCGCCAGCACGTGCTGATGCAAGGCGGGGCTCACCGTGCAGGTGAAATCGGTGGTGCGGCACGTATAGACGTCGAGATTGCAACCGCAGGTGCAGTGAATCTGCTTCTCCAGCGCTTGGATAGCCGCGTCGTTGTCGGCGGCGGTGACGGGTGGCAGCGGCCTCCCCGCCCGGGCGGGATCCCAGAGGCGCCCCACCGGGGGCGGACCCTCGGCGGAATCGGGTGCCTGGGCCCGAGCACGACCGGACGGACCCTGGCGGCCGAGCGCCGAGAGGGCGGTCGCGGCCCCGAGGGCGAGGCAGCCCCGCCGAGTCACGGGGGAGGCGCGCTCGGGCCCAGTCGTCACGGGCGTGTGGGCTCCACCAGACGCACCGCGTACCCCGCCTGCGCGCGTCGCGCCGCGGGCGTGCCGCCCGGCCACATCACGATCAGGCCGCCGAGGGCGACCACGAGGCCCCCGTACCAGACCCACCAGACGAGGGGATTGATGGTGAAGCGGAACACCGCCTGTTCCGTGCCGTTGACCGTGCCTCCGAGCACGCCATACAGGTCTTCACGCAGCATGCTCATGATGGCGGGCTCGGTCGACGGCTGGAACGTGGGCCGGCC
Organism: Gemmatimonadales bacterium; assembly: GCA_035538175.1. Lineage (GTDB taxonomy): Bacteria > Gemmatimonadota > Gemmatimonadetes > Gemmatimonadales > GWC2-71-9 > AG41. The sequence continues at coordinate 6,081 of DATLKW010000027.1, forward strand.
GAGGGCGTCCACGTGCTGGCGCTTTTCGGGCGTGAGGAAGCCGATCCGCCGACCGTCGAGGCGGACCTCGACGGTGGCCGCCGTGACCTGACGGTTCAGGGCGTCGTACTGCGAGATCCCCAGGTGGGTGAACGAGTACGACTGCCCGTACGGGCTCTTCAGCGACACCGACTCCCCCGGGCGCAGCGTCGCTTCCGTCTCGGTCTTGAACGCCATGCCGGCGAACGCGACGAACAGGAAGACCATGCCGGCGTGGACGATGTAGCCGCCGTAGCGGCGCCGATTGCGGGCGACGAGCCGCGCAAACGCGAGCAGATACGGCTCGCCGTACTGGCGGTGGCGCGCGGAGGTCCCCCGGCCGAACTCCTGGGCGATGGTGGCGGCGACGAAGCCGCCGAGGGCGATCGCCAGGAGGGCGTACAGGTCGCGCATACCGCCCACGAGCAGGACGAGGAGGGTAAACCCGCCCGCGGTGAGCGGGACGGCGAACTGGCGCCGGAGGTTCGGGAGCGAAGCGCGCCGCCAGGCGATCAGCGGGCCCATGCCCGTAAGGGCCAACAGCAGGAGGCCCAGTGGCACGTTCACGGTGTTGAAGAACGGGGGGCCGACGGTGATTTTGGTCCCCCGTACCCATTCGGACAGGATCGGGAACAGCGTACCCCAGAGGACTGAGAACGCAATCGCCACGAAGACGAGGTTGTTGAACAGGAAGCTCGCCTCGCGGCTGACCATCGACTCGAGGCGCGACTCCGCCAGGAGCAGCGGCAGGCGTGTGACGTAGAGTGCGTAGCTCGCCGCGGCCGTCGCGATCAAGAAGAAGAGGAAGAAATACCCGACGTTCGATTGCGTGAACGAGTGCACGCTCGAGATCACGCCGGAGCGCGTGATGAACGTGCCGAGGATCGACAGGAGCCACGACCCGAGGATCAGCGCCAAGTTCCACTTCTTGAGCATGCCGCGCTTCTCCTGAATCATGACCGAGTGGAGGAAGGCGGTCATCGTGAGCCAGGGCAGCAGGGACGCGTTTTCCACCGGGTCCCACGCCCAGTACCCTCCCCAGCCGAGCTCGACGTAGGCCCACCACATGCCGAGACAGATGCCGATGGAGAGGAAGAGCCAGGAGAGGAGGGTCCATTTACGGATGGCGACGAGCCAGTCGCCGTCCAGCCGGTTCGACAGCAGGGCGGCGATGGCGAACGCAAACGGAATGGTGATCGAGATGTAGCCGAGGTAGAGCATCGGCGGGTGGAACACCATCCCGGGATTCTGGAGCTGCGGATTCAACCCGCTCCCATCGAGCGGCGTGTAGGGCAGCCGGGCGAACGGATTGGCCTGGCCGAAGAGCATGACCGACACGAAGAACGCCGCGACCGTGCAGACGACACCCGCCACGTAGGGAAGGAGGTCACGGTGCCGGGGCGCCGTGAAGAGGAGGGCGAGCGAGCCGAAGAACGACAGCACGGTGGCCCAGAAGAGCAGGCTCCCCTTCTGTCCGGCGTAGAGGGCGGACCACGTATAGAAGATCGGCAGGTTGCGGCTGGTGTATGCGGCGACGTATTCGACGTTGAAGTCGTGTTGGAAGAGGGCCCACTCGAGCGCGATCACGGCGACCGCGAGCGCGCCACACATCGCGAAGACGGCGCGTCGCGCGCTCTCGGCCAGATCAGGGCGGCTCGTGCGCCCGCCCGCGAAGCCCGTGACGGCGCCCCACACGCCGAAGAGCAGGGCCAGCCAGAGCCCCAGGTTGCCGAGGACCGTCATCTACGCCTTGGGGACCGCTTCGTAGCGCGACCCGCACTTCGCGAGGACACCCGTCGCGTGGATCACGCCATCCGTCTGCAACCGCCCTTCCACCACGACCTCGACGCTGTCATTGAAGGTGTCGGGGGGGAGGCCGTGGTAGACCACGGGATAGCGGGCGCTGCCGTCGGTGACCTGGAAGCGGAGGGTTTGGCTGGCCACGTCGCGCGACACCGTGCCCCGGACGACATGCGCCCCGACCTTCATGCCCACGTTATAGAAGGAAGGGTCGCCCGCGATCTTCTGCGACAGCTCGCTCGGCGTGAGGAAGTACTGCCCCGTCTGCTTCACGCCCGAGGCCATGAGGTAGCCGACGGATCCGACGATCAACGTTGCGCCAATGGCGAACTTAGCTCCGGCGTTCATGTCGTATTATACCTCCGGACGGCGAGCCTGCTCCAGCGCCCACGCGACGGCGTCCTCGGGTCGCTCCACGCGCGGAATATCCACGGCCGCCGTGAAGGCATCGTGTAGGCCCACGACCGGGGTCGCGATGCGCCGCGCAAGCGCGATCTCCGAGAGGGTTCCCCACCCGCCCCCGATCGCGATCACCGCGCCAGCCGTGCGGACGAGCAGCGCATTCCGCATCTCGCCCATCCCGGTGGCGATGGCGACGTCGATGTGGGGGTTGGCCGCGACGCCATCGTCCCCGGGAAGGATGCCGACCGTCAGCCCTCCGGCCTCTTTCGCGCCCCGGGCGGCGGCTTCCATGACGCCGCCGAGTCCACCGCACACGAGCACGGCGCCGCCCGCGGCCACCAGGCGTCCGACCGCGGCGGCCCATCCAGCTTCCGCGGACGTGCAGCTGCTGCCGCCGATTACGGCGACGAGGGGCGCTCTCATCGCGCGCGTGTGGCCACGACGCCGCGCGCCGTGATGCCCGTCGTGCCCGCGTCGACCGCCAGCACGGCCCTCATGCGCGCGGCCCGTCGCGAAACGGGGGTTGCTCGAGGCCGCGCTCCGTCAGGAACGCGGTGACGTAGCGTGCCGGGGTGACGTCGAAGGCGGGGTTGAGGGCCGCGGCGGCGGCCGGAGCCACAGCGCGGCCCGCCACGGCCTTCAGTTCTTCCGGTGGCCGCTGCTCGATGGGGATTCGCTCGCCGTCCGCGAGCGCCACGTCGATCGTCGAGGACGGCGCAGCGCAATAGAACGGGACGCCATGGTGCAGCGCGAGGACCGCGAGGGAATAGGTGCCGATCTTATTCGCGAAGTCCCCGTTCGCGGCGATGCGATCGGCCCCCACAATCACGACGTCCACCTTCGCCTGGCGCATCAGCGTCCCCGCGGCCGCGTCGGCGATCACGGTGCAGGGAATCCCGGCGTGCGCCAACTCCCAGGCGGTCAGGCGGGCACCCTGGAGCACGGGCCGCGTTTCGTCGACAAAGACCTCGACGTCTTGCCCGGCTTCGTGCGCGAGATAGATGGGCGCGAGGGCCGTACCGATTCCGCCCGTGGCGAGGGCGCCGGCGTTGCAGTGGGTGAGCACCTTGGTTCCCGGCGGGACGAGGGCGAGCCCCGCCTCGCCGATGCGTCGACACATCGCTCGGTCCTCTTCCCAGATGGCCGTGGCCTCGGCTTCGAGTCGCGTCCAGAGCGCGGCGCCGGCGCCCGCGGTCGCGGCGGCGGTCCGGAGCATCCGGTCGAGCGCCCACGCCAGGTTGACGGCGGTCGGCCGCGTGGTCTTGAGCAGGGCAGCCAGCTCGCCCAAGCGGGCGAGGAACGCCTCACGGGACGCGGCGCGGAGCGTGCGCGTCCCCGCCACGAGTCCCATCGCCGCGGCGATTCCGATGAGCGGCGCGCCCCGCACCTGCAGCGTGCGGATGGCGTCGGCCACGGCCTCGCCGGTCTCGAGGTCGCGCTCGAGCCGGGCCTCCGGCAACGCGCGCTGGTCGATGACGCGCACGGCGCCGGCGGGGCTCCAGGCGATGGCTTGAACCGACATGGGCAAGCAAGAAACTAACGCGCGGATCGGCACCCGCATGCTATGCCGACCGCCGCATTCCCGAATCTCCGACCCGCCGTTAGCATTCGCGCATGACCTACCACACCCTCCTGTTCGAGCTGCGCGACGGCGCCGCGTTCATCACGATCAATCGCCCCGATAAGCTGAACTCCCTGAACGACGAGGTGGTGGCGGAGCTCGCCGACGCCGCCGACCGCGTCGCGACTGAGGCCGCGATCCGGGGAGCGGTCATGACCGGGGCGGGGCCCAAGGCGTTCGTCGCCGGGGCGGACATCGCGGACCTCGCGCGGCAGGGACCGTTCGAGGGCAAGGCCCGGGCGTTGCGGGGGCAGGCGATGCTGCGCCGCTTCGAGACTTGCGGCAAGCCGGTGATCGCGGCTGTGAACGGCTACGCGCTCGGGGGCGGATGTGAACTCGCCATGGCCTGCCATCTGCGAATCGCGAGCGAGTCAGCGAAGTTCGGGCAACCCGAGGTGAAGCTCGGGATCGCCCCCGGGTATGGCGGGACGCAGCGGCTCCCGCGCCTCGTGGGCAAGGGCAATGCGCTGCAGTTGATCCTGACTGGCGAGATGATCGATGCGCGCGAAGCGTACCGCATCGGGCTTGTGAACCGGGTGGTCCCGGCGCCTGAGCTCTTGGCCGCGGCGGAGGCGATGCTGCGGGGTATACTCGCGATGGGGCCACTCGCCGTGCGGCTCGCCCTGGAGGCCGTGGACCGCGGGTTCGATCTGACGCTCGAGGATGGACTGCTGCTTGAAGCCAATCACTTCGGGCTGCTTGCCGCCACCGCGGACATGAAGGAGGGGCTCTCGGCGTTCCTGGAGAAGCGCCCCGCGCGGTTCCGGGGAGAGTGAGTAAGTCTTGCCAGGACAATAACTTCAGGCTATTTTTAGCAGGTTGTCCACGGCCCTCGCGGTACTCCCGCCCGGTGCCACGGGGGGGTAGTGGCGTGGCCCTCATAAGGGGGGACATGGCTGAACGCAGACGAGGCCGACCGACGGCGGTCGGTGAGGCGGTGCAGCGCTACCTCGCGCAGGCGGGGCTGGCCGGACGGGTGACGCAGGCGCAGGTGATCCCCGACTGGCCCCGGCTGGTGGGGCCGCAGATCGCAGCGGTGACCACCCCGGTTAGCGTTACGCCCGACGGCACGCTGTTCGTGCGCGTCGCGACGAGCGGCTGGATGACGGAGCTGCAGCTACAGGCCCCCGCGATACTCGCGACGATCAACGCCGGCCGCGGCGCGGGGCGCATCAAGACCATCCGCTGGCTTCTCGCAGGCTAGAGCACTTATGGCGAAGGCAAAGCCCACGAGCGCGAAGGACAAGCGCGACGGCGGTTATCAGGCCGACGCGATCCAGGTTCTCAAGGGCCTGGAGGCGGTGCGCCGGCGTCCGGCGATGTATATCGGCGCCGTCTCGGGTCGCGGGCTCCACCATCTCGTCTACGAGGTGGTCGACAACTCCGTCGACGAGGCGCTCGCCGGCTACAGCACCGCGATCGCGGTCACCATCCACGCCGACAACTCGATCACCGTGGTCGACAACGGCCGCGGGATCCCGGTGGACATCCACAAGACGGAGAAGAAGCCGGGCGTCGAAGTCGCGCTCACGATGCTGCACGCCGGTGGGAAATTCGACAAGAGCACGTACAAGGTTTCGGGCGGGTTGCACGGGGTCGGGGTCTCGGTGGTGAACGCGCTGTCGGAGCGGCTCGAGGTGTGGGTGGATCGCGACGGGAAGCGCCACCACATGGCATTCGAGCGCGGTGAGACGAAGAAGAAGCTCGAGGTCATCGGGAAGGCGAAGGGGACCGGCACGACCGTGTCCTTCAAACCGGACCCGCAGATCTTCCCCGACACGCGCTTCGACTACGCTACGCTCGCGAGTCGCCTGCGTGAGCTCGCCTTCCTCAATAAGGCGCTCACGATCACACTCACGGACGAGCGCAAGGGGCAGCAAAAGCAGGAGACGTTCTTTTACAAGGGCGGGCTCACGGAGTTCGTGCGCCATCTGCTCGGCAACCGGAAGCCCCTGCACCCGAAGCCGATCACCCTCGAGGCGACGCGCGAAGGGATCGAGGTGGAGGGCGCGATCCAGTACGACGACGGTTACAACGACAACACCCTGTCCTTCGTGAACAACATCAACACCCACGAAGGGGGGACACATCTCAGCGGGTTCCGCGCCGCGCTCACGCGCACCATCAACGAGTGGGCCAAGAAGGACGGCGCGTTGAAGAAGGAGGAGTTCACCCTCACGGGCGACGATATCCGCGAGGGGTTGACGGCGGTGCTCCACGTGAAGGTCAAGGATCCCCAATTCGAGGGGCAGACCAAGACCAAGCTCGGGAACTCCGAGGTCGAAGGCGTGGTGAAGAGCGTCGTGAACGACGCCCTGGGGGCGTTCTTCGACAAGAACCCGAGCGTGGCGCGCGCGATTATCGCGAAGGCCCTGAGTGCGGCGCGCGCGCGCGAGGCGGCCCGGAAGGCGCGCGAGCTAGTGCGCAAGAAGAGCGGGCTCGAGGGCGGGCTCCTGCCCGGCAAACTGGCGGACTGCAGCGTGAGCGATCCCAAGCTCACCGAGCTGTACTTGGTCGAGGGGGACTCGGCCGGGGGGTCCGCCAAGCAGGGGCGGGACCGGAGCTTCCAGGCGATCCTGCCGTTGCGCGGCAAGATCCTCAACGTGCAGAAGGCCCGGATCGACAAGATCCTCTCGAACGAGGAGATCCGCACGATCATCACCGCCATCGGCACCGGGGTGGGGGAGGACTTCAAGGTCGACGACGCGCGCTACCACAAGATCATCATCATGACCGATGCCGACGTGGATGGGGCCCACATCCGCACGCTGCTCCTCACCTTCTTCTACAAGGAGATGAAGGATCTGATCGACGTTGGCTACATCTACATCGCGCAACCGCCCTTGTATCGCGTGGCGAAGGGTCGCGAAGAGTTCTACGCGTACGACGAGAAGGAGCGTGACGCCTACGTGAAGCGGCTCACGAATGGCGAGGCGGCGCACGGGAGCATCATGGTGCAGCGCTACAAGGGGTTGGGCGAGATGAACCCCGACCAGCTCCGCAACACGACGATGGACCCGGCGGTCCGCACGCTCCTCAAGGTGACGATGGAGGACGCCTTCGAGGCCTCGCAGCTCTTCGAAACCCTAATGGGGGACGAGGTGGAGCCGCGGCGCAAGTTTATCGAGGAAAACGCGAAGTTCGTGCGTAACCTGGACGTCTAGCGCGTCCGGGGTGCGCGGGCGCGGCGCGCAGCTTCGCCCGGCGTCCCCGCGAGATCTTCGATCCCATCGCGCGAGACGCGGTGCGAGATGAGGGGTAGCGCCTTCTCTCTGAGCCTGTCCTCGATCCCGATCGCCTGGGCGAGGCCCTCGAAGCCGAGCTTGATGCCGCCAGCATCCTGCGCAAAGACGGAGGCGATCGGCTCCCCGGCGAGCACTTTGTCTCCCGGTTTCACCGTGATGACGAAGCCTACCGTGGGATCGACCGGATCGTCCACCTGCAGGCGTCCGCCGCCCATGGCGACCACGGTGCGTCCGATGATCTTCGGCGTCACCCGGGTGACGACTCCCGTGCGGGGCGCGTTGTACACCTCGACCGCCTTCGCCTGCGGGAGTCCCGACGGGTCTTCGACGACGGCGGGATTGCCGCCCTGCGCGGCGATGACGCGTTCGAACTTTTCCGCGGCGAGCCCGGATCCGAGGGCGTTCTCGAGCCGCTGACGCGCCTTCTTCGAGGCCTTCTCCACGCCCGCGGCGAGGAGCATCTCGACGCCGAGGGCGTAGGTGACCTCCATCAGGTCGGGTGGGCCCTCGCCCCGCAGGGCGAGGATCGCCTCTTCGGTCTCGAGCGCATTGCCGCACGCCCGGCCGAGGGGCCGATCCATCGCCGTCACGAGCGCCACGGTGGGGCAGCCCCGATCGTCGCCCAGGGCGATCATCGTCCGCGCGAGCTCGAGGCTCTGCTCGAGCTCGGGGAGAAAGGCGCCGCTGCCGCGTTTCACGTCGAGCACGAGCGCGTTCAGGCCTTCGGCGAGCTTCTTCGACATGATGCTCGCGGCGATGAGCGGAATGGCTTCGACGGTGCCGGTCACGTCTCGCAGCGCGTACATGCGGCGGTCGGCAGGCGCGATTTCGGGCGTCTGCCCAATCAGGGCGCACCCGATCTTCAGGACCTGCGCCTTGGCTTCGGCAAGCGAGAGGCCCGTGCGGAACCCCGGGATCGCTTCCAGCTTGTCGAGCGTGCCGCCCGTGTGGCCGAGCCCGCGGCCCGACATCATGGGCACGGCGACGCCGCACGCGGCGACCAGGGGGGCGAGGACGAGCGAGACCTTGTCGCCCACGCCGCCCGTCGAGTGCTTGTCGACGCGAGGCGTCGGCCACGTGTCGAAGCTGAGGCGTTGCCCCGACGCGAGCATCGCGTCGGTAAGCGCCGCCAGCTCGTGACGCTCGAGGCCCCGGAGCACGACCGCCATGAGCAGCGCCGCCATTTGGTAGTCCGGGACGCGGCCGTCGGTGTACGCCGCGACGAGTGCCGACCACTCTTCCGGCGTGAGCGCGCCGCCGTCGCGCTTGCGTTCGATGAGCGGCCCGACCAACATTAGCGTCCCGCTCCCGTGCGGAGTCGCCGATGCGCGCGGTTCAGGCTCTGGTGCTCGCCTCCCTCTCCGTTTCCGCCCCGCTCGGCGCCCAGACGCAGCCCAGCGCGGCCGGCGAGCTCGCGCTCGGGGATAGCGCCCACGCGGCGCTCGCGCCCGAGCGGGCGCTCGGGCACTACCGCGCCGCGCTCGGCCGCGATTCGCTCAACTACGACGCCCTGTGGAAGAGCGGTCGCGAGCTCGTGGACGTCGCCCAGCAGATCACCGGGACGGACGACGCGTCCGACCATCGGCGCGACAGTCTCTACCTGCAGGCGCGCACCTTCGGCGAGGCCGCCGAGCGGGTAAACCCGAACGGCGCGGACGGACACTTCACCGTCGGGCAGGCGCTGGGGCGGCTCTCCCTGACCAAGGGCGGGAAGGAGCGCGTGCGCTTCGCGCGCATGATCTACGACGAGGGCATGCGCGCCATCGCGCTCGACTCCACGCATGATGGCGCCTATCACCTGGTGGGCGCGTGGCACGCCGAGGTCATGCGGCTGTCGGGGTTCCAAAAGTTCTTCGCCAAGACCCTCTTCGGCGGCGGCTTCCTCGACAAGGGGAACTGGAACGACGCGCAGAAGTATCTCCTCCGGGCGATCGCCTTGAAGCCGCAGAACATCTTCCACCGGCTCGAGCTCGGCGAGGTGTACGTGGACTTGGGCAAGTATTCGAAGGCGCGCGAGCAGTTCCGGGCGATCGAGACGCTCCCCCTCGCCGACGTGCTGGACCACAAGTACAAGCAGGACGCCAAGCAGCTCCTCGACGACATCAAGGACGAAAAGGACGAGTCCTAGGGCCGCCGCATGAGGCGCTCAATCTCCGCCGTGGTCTTCGGTGCCTTGGACGAGAGCCACTCCGCGCCCGTCGGCGTCACGAGCACGTCGTCTTCGATCCGCACGCCCAGCGCTTCCTCCGGCAGATAGACCCCGGGCTCGAGGGTCAGCACCATCCCCGGCTTCAACGGCATGCTGTAGTCGCCGGCATCGTGCACGTCCATGCCGAGCCAGTGTCCCAAGCCGTGGATGAAGTACGCGTCGCAGGTGTCCGCGCCGCACAGCGTCCCCGAATGGGTCTGGAGATACGCCCGGGCGACTCGGTTGAGCTGGCCGATGGTCGTCCCGGGGCGGGTGGAGTCGAACGCGGTTTGCTGGGTCGCGAGCACGAGGTCGTAGATCGCCTTCTGGCGCGCGGTGAACGTCCCGTTGACCGGGAAGGTGCGAGTCACGTCGGCCGTGTACTGGCCCCATTCGGCGCCAGCGTCGACGACGACCAGGTCCCCGTCCCGGGTCTGCCGCCGGTTGACGTCGTAGTGGAGCACGGTGCTGTTGGGTCCGCTCCCCACGATCGACGGATAGCCGAGGCGGTCGGCGCCGTTGCGGCGAAAGGCGCCCTCGACGATCGCCTCCAGCTCGTACTCCCACATCCCCGGTCGCGCGGCCTGCATCAGGGCGACGTGGCCCGCCGTCGAAATGTCGATCGCCGTCCGCAGCCGGGCGAGCTCGTCGGCGTCCTTGACGACCCGCATCGAGTCCACGACGGGCCGCAGGTTCCGCACGTCGCGCCCAGCAAAGAGGAGGTCCTGGAGGCGGCCCTCGCTTCGGGTGGTCTCGTCGAGGGGCGCATAGAGGGGTCCGATCGGATGCGCCGCCACGGTGGCGAGGGTGCGGTCGAGCGAGTCGATGGGCAACACGCGCGCGATCCCCGAGAGCCGCACCGCGGTGCTGTCGGGGGCGAGCCGGAGCCCGGTCCACCGTTCGCGTGACGGATTACGCGGCGGGAGGAAGAGGACCGTCCCCGTCGCCTCGCTGATCAATAGCCAGGCGTCCTGGGTCTCGAGCTCGGTGAAGTAGAAGAACGTGTTATTCTGGCGGAAGTCGTTGTCCTGGACATAGTCGCGCTCGATGTTCCGCTCGTGGGCGGCGGGGATGAGAATCACGCCGCGGCCGAGGCGAGCGACGAGCGCCCGGCGGCGTGCGGCGACCGCCGCCGTGTCCACGCGGCGCCCCATCCCCGGGAGCTCCGGCACAGGTGTCCACGCACCGATCGGCGGGGGCGTGGCGAGCGATCGGCTCTGCGCGGCGACGGGACCGGCGACGCTGCTGAGGAGGGCCACGCGCCAGAGCGTGTGCATGGGCGGGGAAGCTACCGCGCGCGTTCCGACGCGGCAACTTGACTCCGGCTCGCGCGCGCACGCAAACTATGCCATGCCTGCGTCCAGCGCTGCCACGGCCGCCGATGCGGAACGCCTCGCGGCGCGGGTGACGGAGCTCGAGCGCGAGCGCAAGCATCTGCTCGCTGTGATCGAGATCCTCAAGGAAGTCTCCACGTCGCTGCACTTCGTCGACATTCTCCAGGCGATCGCGCGCAAGCTGGGCGAGGCGTTCGGGCTCGACCGCTGCTCCATCTTCCTCGCTGAGCGCGGTGGCCGGTCCGTGCGCCTCGTGGCGTCGTATGAGGACCCCACGATCCGGAACTACCTCGTCGACCTCGAGCGGTATCCCGAACTCAAGCGCGCCCTCCAGCACGGCGAGACCGTGTTCATCCCGGACGCGGCGAGCGATCCCAGTCTGAAGCACGTCAAGAGCGAGCTGATCAACCGCCGGGTGAAGTCGATTACCGTGGTGCCGATCACGTGGCGGGGCGTCTCCATCGGCGCGATTTTTCTGCGGACCTTCCGCGACGGCCCGACCTTCTCCGACGACGACGTCCGCTTCGTGCAGGTCGTCGCGTCGCTCACGGCGCAGGCCCTGCGCAACGCCCACCGCTACGAGCGGCTGGCGCAGCGCCAACAGGAAACCGGCGAGACGATGCGCCGCATGGAGCTCGAGCGGGTCGCGCTGCTCTCGTTCTTCCGACGGCTGTTGGGGGCGTTCGGCGAGCGTGAGGGGGCGTGGGCCGAGGGCCTGTTGCCGCGCGCGAGCGCCGAGGAGCTGGACCGGCTCGTGGGCGTGGCGATGGCGGTGATTCAAGAAGAAGCGAAAGGACGGTGAAGGGCCTAGCCGCGCGGGCTGCCGAGCTGCGGCGGCAGCTCGAGCGCGCCAACCACGCCTATTACGTACTCGACAAGCCGGAGCTCTCCGACGCCGAGTACGACCGCCTCTTCCGCGAGCTGCAGGAGCTCGAGGCGCAGCATCCCGAGCTGCGCGCGCCCGACAGTCCGACGCTGCGGGTGGGGGCCGAGCCTGCCGCAAAGTTCAAGAAGCACCGCCATCTCGTCCCCATGCTCTCGCTTGCCAACGCATTCAGCGAGGCCGAGCTCGCCGAGTGGGAGGATCGCAACGCGCGGCTCGTCGCCGACGTCCGTGCGGCGGGCTACACCCTCGAAGTGAAGATCGATGGCGCCGCGGTAAGCCTCACCTATGTGGATGGGCTGCTGGTGACGGCGGCCACCCGCGGCAACGGCCTCGAGGGCGAGGACGTCACGCCCAACCTGCGCACCGTGACCGACCTTCCGTTGCGTCTCGGGGGCAAGGGCTGGCCCGCGCGCATGGAGGTGCGCGGCGAGGTGTACCTCTCGAAATCGCGGTTCGCCGCGCTCAACGACGAGCGCGCGCGGGCCGGCGAGGCGCCGCTGGCGAACCCGCGAAACGCGGCCGCCGGGTCGCTGCGGCAACTCGACCCCAAGATCACGCGACAGCGGGGGCTTAAGATCTTTTGCTTTCATGTCGAGGCGCCGGGCCAGAAATTGGCCGTCGACACGCAGCACGAGCTGCTGGAGCGACTCGGCGCCTGGGGCTTGCCCGTCGAGCCCCATCACACCCTCGTGCCCGACCTTGCGCAGGCGCACTCCGAGATCGGGAAGCTCGAGCAACTCCTCCCGACGCTCGACTACGGGGCGGACGGCGTCGTCCTGAAGGTGAACTCCTTGCGGCTGCACGCCGAGCTCGGAACGGTCGGCGACCGCGAGCCGCGCTGGGCCGTGGCGCGGAAGTTCGCCCCGGAGGTCCAGGTCACGAAGCTGAAGGAGATCCGGATCAACGTGGGACGCACGGGGGCGCTCACGCCCTACGCTGTGCTCGAGCCGGTCGAGATCGGGGGAGTGACGGTGTCCACGGCCACGCTGCACAACTTCGACTTGATCGAGGCGAAGGACATCCGCGAGGGCGACTGGGTCGAGGTGACGCGTGCTGGCGAGGTGATCCCCCAGGTCCTCGGGCCCCGGCGGGAGCGCCGCACCGGCAAGGAGCGCAAGTTCAAACGGCCGGAGCGCTGCCCCGTATGCGGCTCGCGGGTCGAGTATCCCGCCGACGAGGTGATGGCCTACTGCGCCAACGTCTCCTGCCCGGGGCGGGTCTTCGAGAGCATCGTGCATTTCGCCTCGCGGGGCGCCATGGATATCCGGGGGCTCGGCTACGAGCGCGTGCGCGCCCTCCTGGAGGCGAAGCTGATCGCGGACGTCGCGGACCTGTACCAGCTCACCCCGATGCACCTGTTGCGCTTGGAGGGGTTCGCCGAGAAGTCGGCCCAGCAACTCGTGGATGCGATTCAGGCGTCGAAGGCGCGCCCCCTGTCGACCCTGGTGTACGCGCTCGGGATCCGCCACGTGGGCGGGCAGGTGGCGAAGCTCCTGGCGCGCCAGTTCGGCACAATGAAGGCGCTGCGCAGCGCCTCCCGGGAAGAGATCGCCCGAATCCGGGGTGTGGGGGAGGCGATCGCGGAGGCGGTGGTGGGCTTCTTCGACGAGGCGAAGAACCGCCGCCTGCTCGACCGGTTGGAGAAGCTCGGCGTGAACGTCAAGGAACCCTTGGCCGCTGAGACCGAGGGTCCGCTCGCCGGGCAGACGTATGTCGTCACCGGCACCCTCCCCTCGCTGTCGCGCACCAAGGCGACCCGGATCATCCAGGCCGCCGGCGGGCACGTGACGGACGGCATCTCGAAGAAGACCACGGCCCTCGTTGTCGGCGCCGACGCCGGTTCGAAGCTCGATCGGGCCAAGGATCTCGGCGTCCCGATCATCGACGAAGCGGAACTCTTGCGCCGCGCCCGCGCCAAACCCTAAGTTGGCGGGCGACATGGCCTCCCCGGTTCCTCCGACCGCCGCGACCGACGGCCTCACCATCGGTCGGAGCGCCCTGCGCCAGCTCCACACCAGCCTGCTCCGCGACGCCGCTGACGCTGCGATCCCCATCCTCCAAGAAGTCGGATTCGCGGCGGGAGAGGGCGTCTACGACGCGTTCTGCGCCTGGCTCCCGAGCGAGCGTGGGGTCAGCCGTCCCGGGGACCTGGACGCGAGCCAGCTGACGCCGGTGCTGTCGGCGTTCTTTCAGGCGATCGGCTGGGGTTCATTGCACGTGGCGCCCCTAGGCAACGCCGCCTTGACGGTGGACTCCGCGGACTGGGCGGAGGCGGAGCCCGGAAGCGCCGAGAGCCCTATGTGTTTCTTTTCCTCCGGCATGCTGGCCGACTTTTTCGGTCGCCTCTCGGGCGAGCCCGTGGCGGTGATGGAGGTGGAGTGCCGCTCGCGCAACGATGCGCGCTGTCGGTTCATCTCGGCTGCTCCCGAGACCCTGAACGCGTTGTACGAACGGATGACGCAGGGACAGGGCTACGAGGAAGCGCTCGGGGCCGGCGCGTAGCGCGGCGCCTGGGCCCTCCCCCGCCCGCCGCCCGTCCCCATCCCCCGTCTCCGAATCCGACCCCGTGACGCTCGACGTGATCCGTGGGAGGGCTCGCGCGGACCCGTGCGTGAGGAGGAGGTGCGCTAGCGTCGCGCGACGCTCACACCGTTGAAGAGGACGGACGGCGCGTAGCGCCCGCTGGTCCAGCGTGCGTCGCGGCCGAACCCACCGACGCGCTTCCACAGCTCGTAGGCGTTGCCGGCGACTGCGGCGTCCTTGACCCGCCCAGTGATCGCGCCACGCTCGATGCGATAGGCGAGGGCGACGGGGTGGCTGAAGGCTCCCCCGATGACGTTCCCCTGCCCCACGCCAATGAGCTCGTCGACGAGTAAGCCATCGCGGAGCTCCTCGACGAGCCCGCCGCCGAGCCGAGCGGAGCCATTCCCGGTCGCGGGGCGCGCGGGCCCGACGAGGAGATTCGTGTAGCCTGGCGTCGGCCTCCCGAAGATGCTGCGCTGGCCGTGGCCGGTACTCCCGGTGTTCGCGCGGGCCGCGGTCTCGAGATCGTAGATGAACCCCCGCACGGTCCCCCCTTCGACCAAGCCTGTGGTGCGCGAGGGCACGCACTCGTCATCGACGGGGCGGGACGCCGGGCGCCCGGGGTGGAGCGGGTCGTCGGTGAGCGCGAGCCGCGCGTCGAATACCGGTTCGCCGATCTTGCCGGCGAGGGGGGAGATCCCCTGCAGCACGGCCTTGCCGGACAAGCCTTGAGTGAGGGGGAGCAGCATGGCCGACAACCCCGCAGGAGTAAACACGACGGGGAGCGCGCCGTCGGGGGGCGCCACGACCCGCAGGGCCGGCTCGACTCGCTCGTTGATGGAGCGCACGAGGGCCTCGAGGGCCTCGTCGGTTGGCAGGTCGGTGCCCTCGGACGAATCGCCGACGACGAGGACGTCATCGCCCGCGATGCGCCAGAGCTCGGCGCTCACGGCGATCGCCGTCGCGCGATAGGTGGCCGCCGCGCCGGCCGAGTTGCCGACGCGGGTCTCCGTGGTCTCGCGCTCGACGGTGACATTGATCCGGCACCCGTCGCGCTCGAGCCGTTCGAGGACGGCACGTCCCAGCGCGATCAGGCGATCGAGGGGCGCGTCCGCTGCCGGGGCAGCAAAGGTGGCGAGGGAGGGGAGCGGTCGGGCGGGCGGGAACTCGAGCGCGACCGTGTCGCCGAGGGCGGCGGAGGCGAGGGCTCGGGCCAGGAGCTCGTCGGCGGTCCCATCGATCGCCGTGGTACCGGCGACGCCGACGCGCCCGTGGTCGCGCACGCGGAGGTTGACGCCCGCCTCCTCGGTCACGGCCGCGCCTTTCAGGCGTCCCCATTCGAACGCGACCGTGGTGCGTTCCGTTCGGCGCCACAGCGCATCCGCGCCGCCGTCGGCGTGGCGGCGCGCTCGGTCCAGCAGCGCCTCAATCACCGGGTGGGGGTGGCGGCCACGTCCCCCCCCACTAGCGCCTCCTCGATGCGCACGTGCGGCGCGCCCTCCGTGACCGGCAGGGGCGCCTGGCCCCCCTTCCCGCAGCCCCCGCCGATCTGGTTCCAGCGGAAATCCCCGGCGATGTGCTCGATCCGCTCGAGGGTCTGAAACAGGTTGCCCGCGAGCACCACGTCCTTCACGAGCTCGGCGACCTGGCCGTTGCGGATCATGCGGCCGTACGCCGCCGTAAACGAAAAGTTCTCCAGGAGGGTCTGTCCCCCGAACGCGCCGCACGCGTACACGCCGAGGCGTACGTCGCGGATCAGGTCGTCGAAGGTGCCCCGCCCGTTCGCGATGTAGGTGTTGGTCATCCGGACGATGGGCGGGTGGCGGAACGAGATGGCGCGGGCGTTCCCGGTGGGGCGCTCGCCCATCGTGGCGGCCGTTTCCCGCGAGTGCAGCCGACCCACGAGGATCCCCTGCTCGATGAGGCGCGTGTCCTGTGTGGGCGTCCCTTCGTCGTCGAACGGCAGGGTCCCGCGCAAGCCGGGCGCCGCGCCGTTGTCGCCCACGTTGAGCACCGGCCGCCCGAACCGCCGGCCGAGCGTCATCATGGCGCGCGCCTGAGGATTCTCGTACACGAAGTCCGCTTCCGAGAGGTGGCCGAACGCTTCGTGGATGAAGACGCCGGCGAGCTCGGGGTCGAGAATGACGGGGTAGGTGCCGCCGGTCACCATGGGCGCGTCGAGCAGCTGGACCGCCCGCTCGGCGGCCTCGCGGAAGCCACCGGCCTTGTCCTGCGCCGCGTGCCAGCCTCGGCGCAGCCCGATTGACTCGAGCCCCCGTTCGATCGTGCCGTCGCGGCGCGCGAGCGCGGAGCCCGACAGGGTCACCTCGGGCCGGAGCTCGTGCAGCGCGGTGCCCTCGGAATTGACGTACCAATACTCGCTGACCTCGTCACGATAGACCGCCGACGTGTCGACGATGCGGTCGCTCACGGCGAGCATCTCCCCGTTATACGCTTCGAGGAGGCGTTTCTTTTCGGCGATGGCGATCCCGCGCACGTCGCCGTCGAGGTCGAGAATCGCCTCCGCGCGCTGCGGGGCGACCTCGGCCAACCGGATGGGTGGCGTGACCCGCACGGCGCGCGAGAGTTCCGCAGCCCGCCGCACCATGGCGTCGAGGCGGTCGAGGGAAGTGAAGGACGCCACGCCCCAGCCACCGCCGGGCGCGAGCACGCGGACGAAGCCGCCCTGGTCTTCACTCGCCGTGGCGGCCTCGAGCCGCCGGCCGCGGAAGGCCACGGTGCTGCTCCAGGTGCGTTCGAGGCGAATCTCAGTGTAGGCGGGGCGGGCGCGGGCGAGCGCCCCGGTGAGGCGGTCGATCAACCCCCGAGTTCCTTGAGCTTCGCGGCGTAGTCCGGGCGCATGACGATCTCCCCGCCGATGATCACTTCACGGTCCCAGGGGAGGATGATGAAGTTGTCCGTCTGCAGGGCATAGAAGTCGGGCTGGTAGTCGCCCGTGCGGAAGGAGACCGCCGTCTTCACGGCGGCGGGTTTGAGCTCGCGGACGGCGTTGAGGCCGAGCTTCATCGTGGCGCCGGTGTCACAGGTCTCGTCGACGATCAGTACCCGGCGGCCGCTCACGATGCGCGGTGGGCCGGCGATGACGACGGGCCGCGCGCCGCTTTCGGTCCGCGTGATCGCCATCGACGCGAAGTCGCGCTGCAGGATGCTCGCCACCACCGCTCCGGGGATGACGCCCGCCCGGGCGATGCCGATCACGACGTCGGGGTCGTACTCGCGGAAAATCTTGAGGGCCAGCGCGCGGCACATCTCCCCGAAGAACGGCCAATCCACCTCGAGGACGCCGTGGGGGGTCTTGCGGGCGACGCGCGTGACGCCGCTGTCGCGCGGGGGGGGCGTGCGGGGCGCGGCGGGCATGGGGTGGGAAGCTACATTGCACAGTGAGTGAGCCGCAAGCTATTTTCGGCCCATGGGTTTCTGGCGCCGCCTCTTCGGCGGCTCGAGCGCCGACGAGATCGCTCCGCAGCGGCTCGACTACCTCAACGAGGCGCTCGCGCTCGAACGCCAGGGCGACTACGAGGCCGCCCTCACGTCATACCGTCTCGCGCTGCGCGACCATCCGAACGACGCTCGCATCCTGCAGAACATGGCCATCGCGTTCACCAAGACCCGACGCATCGACGAGGCGATCCGCCACTACCGGCGCGCCCTGGAACTCGAGCGCGATCTGGCCGGAGCGCACTACGGGCTCGCCTTCCTGCTCCTCAAGCGCGGCGACCCGGACGGCGCCACGCAGCATCTGCGTGCCTTCCTCGCCCATCCCCCGAAGGGCCCGGACGCGCAGCGGTGGATCGAGCACGCAACCCAGGCGCTGCGCGACTTGGGCGCGTCGGGACCCGCCCAGGCCGCCGCGGCGGAGGCGCCCTGACGGGCTGGCCTGCAGACCGGTGCAGCGTCGTCGTGCTCGTGCTCGCGGCGGCCGCGGCGTGCAAGCTCAGCCCGGATCTGGCGCAGGATGTCGCGATCGAGGTGACCACCCCCGATAGCCTCGAGGAGTTCGCCGTGTTGAAGCCGCAGGCCTCGATCCTCACGGCGCGCGGCGGCTTCGATACGACCATCCCGGTCTTCTGGTTCTCGCCCGACACCGCGATCCGGGTGACCGATAGCACCACCGGCTGGACGGTCGTTCGCGTCCCCGGAGCGACCGGACGGCTGTTCGCGCGGGGCGACGGCCTCCTCAGCAATCCGGTCACGATTCGCACGCTCGCGGCGGCGGACACGCTGTTTGCGGCCGGCCCGATCCGCGACAGCGTATCCGCGAGCAGTGCGCTCTCCGATTCGCTCAAGGTCGAGCTCGCCGACACCGTGCCGTCCTCGACCGGCGCGGACTCGCTGACGGTGCCCCTGGCGGGCCGCCCGGTGCTCTACCGCATCACGCACCCCGCGCCGGGCCCCGTCACGCTGGAAACGACGCCGGACACGGCGCGCGCCCTCGATACGTTGGCGCTGGCAGTGACAGGGGGGGCGGGGATTGCGTCCGTCAAAGTGCGGCTCCTCGCCGCGGCCCCGCCCGACAGCGTCGTCGTGGTCGCGAGTGCGTCGCGGGCGAGTGGCTCGCCGGTCCACGGCGTCGTCATTTTCACCGTGAGGTTCCTGCCCTGACCGCCCGGACCTTGACGGAGCTCTTCTTCCAAGCGGTCGAGCGGTACGGCGACCATGCGGCCGCATTCCGCTACAAGGCGGACGGCGTGTGGCGCTCGGTCCCGCACCGCGAGGCGGCCGAACGCGTGGAGGCAATCGGGTGCGGGCTCCTCGAGCTCGGGCTCAAGCCCGGGGAGCGGGTGGCGATCCTCGCCGAGACGCGCCTCGAGTGGGCTCTCGTGGACTACGCGTCGCTCGCCGCCCGCGCGACCGACGTGCCCATCTATCCCACCCTCCCCGCGAACCAGGTCGAGTACATCCTGCGGGACTCGGGGGCGGTGATCGCGATTTGCTCGACGCCCACCCAGGTCGCGAAGCTCCGGGCGGTGCGGGCCGCGCTTCCGGCGCTCCGCCAGGTGATCGCCTTCGACGCGCGTCGTTCGGACGACGACGCGATCGCGCTCGCCGACCTCGAGGCGAGCGGGCGGCGGGCCGTCGGCCGGCATCCCCGATTCCGGGCGGAGGCCATCGCGGCCGCGCCCGACGACCTCGCGACCCTGATCTACACATCGGGGACGACGGGCCAGCCCAAGGGCGTGATGCTCAGTCACAGCAACATTTGCTCCAACGTCGAGGCCTGCCTCGAGGTGCTGCGGGTGAGCGCGACCGACGGATGCCTCGCCGTGTTGCCGTTGTCGCACATCTTCGAGCGGATGGTGGACTACTACTTCTTGCACGCGGGCGTGACGATCACCTACGCGGAGTCCATCGACGCGTTCGCGCAGAATCTCATGGAGGTACGACCCGAGGTGGTGGTGGGCGTGCCGCGGCTGTACGAGAAAGTGTACGCCCGTGTGCTCGAGAACGCGCTCAACGGCGGTGCCCTTAAGCGACGGATCTTCCTGTGGGCGAAGCGCGTCGGGGAACAATGGGCTGCCCACCGGCTGGCCGGCGTGTCGGCGCCGCTCGGGCTCGGCGCGCGGCACGCGATTGCCGACCGGCTGGTGTTTCGCAAGCTCCGGGCCCGCACCGGCGGTCGTATCAAGCTGTTCGTGTCCGGGGGGGCGCCTCTCTCCGCCGAGATCGGCCGATTCTTCTACAGTGCGGGGCTCCTCATCCTGGAGGGGTACGGGCTCACGGAGACCTCCCCCGTGCTGACGTTGAATCCGCCCGAGCGACCGAAGTTCGGGACGGTCGGCAAGCCGGTGCCGGGCGTCCGCGTCACGCTCGCGTCTGACGCCGAGATCCTCGTCAAGGGCCCGAACGTGATGCGCGGCTACTACAACCTCCCCGACGCCACGCGCGAGGCCATCGACGCCGAGGGGTGGTTCCACACGGGGGACATCGGCGAACTCGATGCCGATGGCTACCTGCGCGTGACCGACCGGAAGAAGGACCTCTTGAAGACGGCCGGGGGGAAGTACATTGCGCCGCAGCCGATCGAAAACCTGGTGCGCCTGAACAAGTTCGTCGCGAATGCCGTGGTGCTCGGCGACCAGCGCAAGTTTCCGATCATTCTGGTGGTGCCGAACTTCGACGCCCTGGAGCCGTGGGCATCTCAGCGGAACCTCGCCTACACGTCCCGCGCCGAGCTCATCGGGCTCGCCGACGTGCGCGCCAAGATGGAGCGCGAAGTGATCGGGGAGCTCCGCGAGCTCGCCAAGTACGAGATGCCGAAGAAAGTGGTCTTGACGGAGCGGGACTTTACGATCGACTCCGGCGAGCTCACGCCGTCGCTCAAGGTGAAGCGCCGTCAGGTGGAGCGGAACTACAAGGCAGTCATCGACCGCGTCTACGCGGAGGCCGACCCCACGGCCGCCGCGATCGAAGCGTGAGTCAGCGTCGCTCCCCGACGAGCAGCCCCTGCCCCGCCGCGAGTCGGGCGAGCCCCACGGGCAGCTGCACATCGTCGCCTTCGACCGCGACGCGCCGGCCTGGGAGCACGACCCGCCGGGCCTCCGCAACCCACGCCGACGCGAGGTAATCCGGTCCTACCACCGCCGCGCGGGCGATCGCGTGACGCAGCGGAATCATCGTGTCGCACACGAGCAAGCTCAGCACCGGGAGCTCTTCCACGTCCGGCGGCGCGTTGACGCCGACGAAATGAATGCCACCCATTAGCCCCGCCAATCCCACGGCGTGCCGGGCCGCCGCGCCGAGGAGGACGACGTACCCGCCCGGGCCCGAGAGGTCGAGCAGCGCCTGGAGCGTGGGGGGATCCACGGGCGGACGGGGCGCGGCCGCGGCGGCCGGCGTGGCGAGCGCCTTCTGGCCGCCGGGCGCGGGGTGCGAAAACGTGACGACGCCCCGTACGATCGGAAACTCGCGTCGACAGACCGGGCATCCCAGCATCCCCGAGCGCACCATGCGCCCGAGCATCTCGCCGGTCGAGAGCACGAGGAACGCTTCCGCGTGGGGCTCCGGGCAGCGCACCATCTCCGTCAGCTCGATGTGCATCGCGCCGCCAGTCAGCCGCGCGCGGCGTAGACGGTCGGCATGAGACGAATCTCCGTCACGTCGAGGTGGGGCGGCTGGGTGACGGCGTAGAGCACCGCGGCCGCGACGTCATCCGCCCGCATCATATCCCGGCGCTTCGTAAAGCCCGGCCGGCCATCTGGGTCCACGGGGTCCCAGATGGGGGTATCGACGGGGCCGGGGGAGATCAGGGTCGTGCGGACGCCGGTGCGGGAGAGTTCGGCGCGCAAGACCTCGTGCATGCCCCGCAGGCCGTACTTGCTCGCCGCGTAGGCGGTGGAGCCGGTGTAGGGCACGTGGTCGGAGACCGAGCCGATGGTCACCAGGTGCCCCGTGCCCCGCGCGACGAAATGCGGCACGAAGGCGTGGGCGATGTGGAACGCGCCAGCGAGATTGACGCTGAGGGTCCGTGCGAAGTCCTCCGCGGTCGTCTCGGCAACGGGCTTGATGAAAAACATGCCGGCATTGTTGACGACGACATCGGGGACCCCGCGCTCCGCGAGGATGCGGCCCGCCACCCGCGTCACGGCCGCGGGGTCGGCGACGTCACACTGCAGGTCGGTGCGCCGGTCGGCGGAGCCGTCGCGGAGGCTGCGCGCCAGTCGCACGACGTGCGCGCCCGCGACCTGCAGTTTCTCTGCGACCGCGTGTCCGATCCCGTGCGACGCGCCCGTGACGACCGCGACCCTGCCAACGAGCGGCGCGGCGTTCACTCCCGAGCCCGGCCGCTGTGCACCAGACGCAGGAACTCGTCGCGGGTACGCGCATCCTGGAGCAGGGCGCCGCGCAACGCACTCGTCACTGTTTTCGAATTCTGCTTCTCGACTCCCCGCATCATCATGCAGAGGTGGTACGCTTCGATGACCACACCCACGCCGCGGGGATCGAGGACCTCCATCAACGCATCGGCCACCTGATCGGTGAGCCGCTCTTGCACCTGGAGTCGGCGGGCGAACACCTCGATGACGCGCGGGATTTTCGAGAGGCCGACGAGGCGACCGTTCGGGAGGTACGCCACGTGCGCACGGCCGAAAAACGGCAGGAGGTGGTGCTCGCACAGGGAGTAGATCTCGATGTCGCGCACGCAGACCAGGTTTTCGTGGCGTTCGCTGTAGAGGGCATCGCCGATGACGTCCGCCACGGACATGTGGTAGCCCCGGGTGAGCCAGCTGAGCGACGCCGTGACGCGCGCCGGCGTTTGCTTGAGCCCCTCGCGCGCCGGATCCTCGCCGAGCTGGGTGAGCATCTCCCGCACCAGCGCTTCGAACGGTGCCCGGGTCGTGGGGGCGGACGACGGGTGCGCGGGCTCGAGGGGGTTCGCCGGCTCTTTGCGGAGGCCGTGGAGGCTCGCCGCCTTGATTTTCTCGTGTCCCATGCTTGTTGGCCCTCCGGGCCAGGACTATTTTCGGCGCCCGTGAAGCTAAAGGTACTCGCTTTTCTCTCACCCGGAGCCGCCGCCGCGGTGTCCGCGCTGTGGACGTTCCCCTGCATGCTCGCGTCGGCGTTCCTCGTCACCTGGGGCGCCGAGGCCGCCCAATTGTTGCGCTCGCAGGGTCTGGCGCTCGCCATCTTGGCGTGGCTGCAGACGCTCCCGGAGTTCGCGGTGGAGGCGGTCATCGCGTGGGAGGCGGGGCGCGATCCCGCGCGGGCCCACCTCGCGATCGCCAACCTGACCGGGGCGATCCGTCTGCTGTTCGGCCTCGCGTGGCCCATGATTTACGTCGTGTTCGCGGTCGCCGGATGGCGCGGCGGCGGCCGACGGTTCCCCACGATCCCGCTCGGGCGCGAGCACGCCGTCGAGATCGTCGCCCTCACCCCGCCGCTCCTCTACGTGGGCCTGATTCTGTGGCGCGGCCGCTTTGGGTGGGGGGATGCACTCGTGCTCCTCGCGTGCTACGTCGCCTACCTGTGGGCCCTCTTGCGGGGCCCATCCACGGCGACCGCGGACCCCGCCGACGCTCCCGCCGTCTCCCGCTGGGCGTACGCGCGGCGCGGCTGGCGGCGGCCGGCCGCGATCACGGCCCTGTTCGGCGTGGGCGGCGCCCTGCTGTTCGTGACCGTACACCCGTTCCTCGACGCGATGCTGGCGCTCGCCGGCGCGTTGGGCGTCAGCCAATTCGTGTTCGTGCAGTGGATGGCGCCGTTCCTGTCGGAGTTCCCCGAGAAGGTGTCGGCCTTTTATTGGGCGCGGCGCGTCACGCACGCGCCCATGGCGCTGATGAACATCGTCTCCAGCAATGTCAACCAATGGACGGTGCTCGCCGCGATGATCCCTCTCGTGTTCGGGTACTCGAGCTTCAGGCATCACGGCGCGTGGAGCGCGTTTCAGTTCGATCAGGCGCAGCGGCTCGAGATCTTGCTGACGCTGCTCCAGAGCGGGGTCGCGCTGCTCGTCGCGGCGAAGCTCGAGTTCTCCTGGCTGGACGCCGCCGCGCTCTTCGCGCTGTGGCTCGCGCAGTTTCTCCGACCGGGGTTGCGCGAGTTGGTGTCCTTGGTCTACGCGGGATGGATGGCGATGCTCGCCCTGCAGTTTGCGACGGGCCGTCGACCGTTCCGCGTGGCGAGGTATTTCTGGCAGTCGGTCGCGTCACCCGGGCGAAAAAGCGATCGGCCGGAACCGCTGTAACGCATCCCGGCCGACCGTACCTCAGGAACGGAGAGGATTATTGAAGCCCGAACCGAAGCACTGGTCCCTCACCATGGCGTCTGCCTTCCCCCCGAGGGGGCCTGACATCGGTCACAGTATCTGGGTCCACGATCGAGCCTGTTGGCTCAATAATTGTTCTCCCCGTTCCTGGTAGTAGAATACAGCGGGGTACTCGAACGTCAAGCAATGGCGTCACGCCTTCGCGGGGCGCCGCCGCGCGGGGGAATTGACATGAATCTCACGCTGCTCGTCGCCGTGGGGCTGTTGCTGCTGTGGGCTGGGCTGGTCTTCGTTGCACATCAGGGAGCCGGGCCGGTGCATCTGCTCTACGCCGTTGGCATCATCCTCGTGGCCCGTCGGATCATTGTGGGAGCGCCGAGCTTCCGGTCGTAGGGCCTGCCGCCCCGGGCCGCCCTCGAGCACGTACGCCCACCGGTCGGGCTACTTCCCTCTGAACGTTATGCCGACCGTGATAGGGATGAACTTGGTCGATCCACCACTCTCTTGAATGCTCACATACCGCGCCTCGGCGAAGAAGCGCGCCGGACCCGCCCCAAAGGTCGCTCCCCCTCCCACGTCCCACGTGAATTTGGTCTCAGACGTGTCGACACCGAACGAGGAATTGTGATTTTGAAGTTGTAGAGCCCGCCCCCGCCGAGCAGGTACGGCTTTATCATGGGTGCCGCCGACGGGATGTTCCAGACGAGATTGGCGAGGCCGCCTAAGAGCTGACTGTGTCCTTGGAGATTGCTTTGGTGTGTAGTCTGCCCAAACAGCGCGTCCAAGCGCACGGCTAGTGGCGACATCGGGATGCGGAAGTCGACCTTGCCGAGCAGGTGCCAGCCCATATTGTCGGCATTCGCGTAGTCGCTAACCGGGCGCGAGCAATCCCCCGCCGATCCCGTAGCGCGCACTCTGTGCCTGGGCGACGCGCGCCGATCCCAGACACGCCAAGCCAA
Source organism: Gemmatimonadales bacterium (assembly GCA_035538175.1). Taxonomy (GTDB): domain Bacteria; phylum Gemmatimonadota; class Gemmatimonadetes; order Gemmatimonadales; family GWC2-71-9; genus AG41. Next base: position 30,781 of record DATLKW010000027.1, read on the forward strand.
TCGAGAAGGCACCGAGGAGAAGGCGCTTCATGAACCCTCCGGTAATGGAAGACGTGCCTACCGCAGCGCGCCCCATGATTGGAAGTTCGATCGCGAAACGCAAGCGACGGAGCTAGAAGGGGGGCGCCGAGGGAGCCGGCGCGGGGGGGGTACCCCCTCGGGGAATCGGGGCCTCCTGCGCGTCGCGCTCGACGATCGGCGACGGTCAAATCTCCCAATTGGAGAGCAGGACGCCGTGCTTCGGGTGCGCCTCCGGGTAGCCGTCGTAGCTCATCCGGAGATCGGTCCAGCGGACGCGATAGCCGCGACCCACGAGCCGGCGGAACGCCTCGTCGAACCGCGTCTGGCAGCGGATCGCGACGCGGCGAATCCCCGCGCGTGCGGCCGCCGCCTCCGTCGCGGCGACGCAGGCGTCGAAGGCGGGCTCGTCGCGCGCCGCGAGCTTCAAGACCCGCACTTCGTCCTTGGCTCGACCCTCGGCGAGGGGCGTCGAGTGCCACAGCACGAATCCCGCGAGCCCGTGGTCGCCGTCCACCAGCACCGTATCGCCCAGACCCAAGTCCGCGGTGAGGAGGAGCTCGCGCGTGAAGTCGTACCCCGGCGCGAGCGCGGCAACGAGGCGGCGGGCGGCGGCGAGCGTTTCGCCGCCCGCCTTGCCCTTGCACTGCGACAGGAGGACGGGGGCCGGGTGGCCGCGGGTCGCGATGTCGTTCGTGAGGGTGACGGTGAGATGGCCTGGCGAGAACCCGAGCCGGGCGTAGAAGCCGATGTTCTCGACGGTGCGCGGCATCGTCTCGAGGCCGAGCGTCGCAACTCCCTGTTCGACGAGCCAGTCGATCGCGGCGCGCACGACCGTCTTGCCGAGGCCGCCGCCCTGTCGATCGGGTCGCACGGCCAGGGGCCCCATCCACCCTTCCGTGCCGGAGCGGTGGGCGATGTTGAAGGCCACGACGTGCCCCGACTCGTCGCGCCAGAGCATGGCGCCGGCGCCAGCGTCGAGCAGGGCGTATCGCCACACCTGGGGATTCAGGTGCGGGACCCGCACGCCGACCAAGCCGTCGCGCCGGTAGCGATCGGTGAACGCGTCCGCGAACACGCGATTCAGCGCGTCGGTGTCGCGCTCCTCGGCGGTCTCCGGGCCGGAGACCTGGCGCTCAGGCAGCCACGCCCGCATCGGCCGCTCCCAGAGTGGCAGTGTCGTCCCGCACAACGCTCGTGCCGCGCGCGGGGTCGAAGTCCACGCGAATCACTCGATCGAGGCCTTCCCGCACCTGTTCGATGTGCGTGATCAAGATGACCTGCGGGAAGCGATCCGCCAAGCGCCGCAGCAGGCCGACGACGTGCAGGCGGCGCGCCTCATCGAGGGAGCCAAAGATCTCATCGAGCACGAGGAGGGACAGCGGCTGGCCAGCGCGCTCGGCGATCATCTGGGAGATCGCGAGGCGGAGCACGAGATTCGCGATGTCCTCCTCACCGCCCGAGATCACGGGCTTGGGGACGCCCTCCTCCAGGATGGTGATGGCGTAGTCCTCGGTCAGCTCGAGCTCCGCGTAGCGGCCGTCGGTCAGATCGGCGAGGAACGCGGAGGCGAGCTCCGCCAGCTCCGGCCGCATCTGCGCGTTGAGATCCGCGCGCAGGTCGGAGAAGGCGCGGTCGAGCTCGTTGTGGAGGCGCTGACGCGCCTTCAAGGCGCCGATTTGGCGCTCGCGCTCGGCCCGCTCCTGGGCGCGGCGCTGGGCCTCCCGCATGTCGTCCTCGGCGCGGGTGAGAGCTCCCCGGGCTTCGACCACGGCGAGCTCCGCCTCGCGCAACGCGCCCACGGTGCGGTCGTAGCGGTCCTTCGCCTGGCGGTAGCCGGCGTCGGAGAACCCTTCCGCGCGGACGGCGTCGCTGAGCTCACGCACGCGACGTTCGCCCGTCGACAACCGGTGCTCGGCCTCCTCCGCCTCGCGCACGAGGTTTTCGGCGCGCCGCGCCCGCTCTTCGAGCGCCGCCGCTTCCAGCGCGATCGGCTCGAGTTTGGCCAGCTCCGCTCGCACGGCGTCGTGGCGGGTGGCGTCGTAGCCCAGGGGGCGCTTCGCGAGCTGGCGCTCGAGCAGGCCGGCGCGGTCGCGCGCGGCCGCCAGTTGCGCGCGGGCTCGGGCGCCCTCCTCCGCCTGCGCCCGCAGCTCGCCCGCGCGGGCGCTCGCGCGGCGACTCTCCTCGAGCAGCGCCGCGCGCGCGGCTTCGGCTTCCTCGAGTTTCGCCGGCGACCGCGCGAGTTGCTCGAGCCGCTGGCGGAAGTACTTCCCGTCGCCCGTGATCACCTCGAGCTGTGCGTCGAGCAACGCGAGCACGGCCTCGTACTCGGGCCCGAGCGGCCGCTTGCACGTGGGGCACGTTCCCTGCGGACCGAGCTGCACGATCTGGTCGCGCTGTTCCTTCACTTCTTCGTAGAGCTTCAAGAGCTCCGTGCGCTTGGTGTCGGCGTATTGGCGATCCCGCACCCAGGCGGTCCGCTCCTCTTCGACGCCGCGCTCCGCCGCCTGGAGCCGGTCGGCGAGCTCTCGCGCGGCCGCGTCGGCGCGGTCGAGCGAGGCCGCGACGTCCTCGAGTTCCGCGAGGCGGCGCTCGAGGGCCTGGGCCGCGCGGCCGAGCTCGGCGAGCTGCGCCTCGTCGGCGTGGCGCGCCGCAGCCGCCCGCTGCAGCTCTTCGAGCGTGGCGATCTCGCGCTTGAGCCGGGTCACCGGCGCGAGTTCGGCGCCGAGGCGGCGCAGCTGCTCGCGGGCGGCGAGCGCATCGGCGAGTTCCCGGTCGAGCCGCTGGAACTCTTGGCGGGCGGCGATGACACCCTGCTCGGCCATGCGCCGCTCCCCGTCCAGCGAAAGCGTCCGCTCCCGCCGGGCCATCCACTCATTCCACCGCGGTTCTTCGCGCGCGAGGGTCTGTTCGGCGGCGCGGCGGGCGACGTCGGCCCCTGCCGCCGCCGCCTGGGCTCCCGCGAGCCCCGCTTCCGCGGCCGCGCGTTCCGCCGCGAGCACCACCCCGTCGGGCAGTCCCGCCTCGAGTCCCCGGACCTCCGCCGCAACGGCATTTCGCACCTCGCGCACGCGCTCCTGGGCGTCGCGCAGGCGCTCGTAGCCGAGCACGCGCGACAGGAACGCGGCGCGCTCGGTCTTGCCGAGCCCGGCCATGACCGCCAGCTCCTTTTGGCCGGTGAAGTAGGTGTTGAAGAACTCCTCGTGGGTCATACCGAGGGTGCGCTCGAGCTTCTCGGTGACGGCCTTGAGCGAATTCGCCACCACGTGCCCATCCTGCAGGAGCGTGGCCGTCGCGAGGCTGCGCGTCACCCGGTACTCATGGGCCCCCTGGCGAAACTCGAGTTCCACCTCGACGGCGGCGCGCCCCTTCGCGCCCAGGCGCCGGATCGAGTCCTTGTCGCCGCGGACCGCCTGGGCACCGTAGATCGCCCAGCCGATCGCTTCGAGCAGCGTGGTCTTGCCCGACCCGTTCGGGCCAAAGATGCCGGTGAGCCCGGGGCCGAACTCGAGTTCGGTGGCCGCGTGCTGGCGGAAGTTCTCGAGGCGGAGGCGGTGCAGCTGCATCAGGCCTCGCCCTCCCGATCGGCGTGGGCCACGTAGTCGACGCCCAGGCGCACGAACTCCGCGCGGTCCAAGTCCGCGTCGAGCGGTCGGTGCTCGAGGAACGCGCGCACGGTGTCGGACAGGGGCTGGCGCCGATTGGCCGCGGGCCCGGCGGCGATGCGCTGCGGGTCGGGGCGATGCAGGTCGAGCTGGAAGTGCAGCGCGCGGACCTTGTAGCCGCGGAGGGCGGCGTGGTTCAAGTCCCGCGCCGTCGCGCGAGAGACGTCGAACACGCGCTGGCGGACGATCTGATCGTCGATCGCTGGCTTAGCCGCGGCGACGCCCGCGGCGATGCGCTCGTCGAGCTCCTTGGGCGTGAGGCCCTGCCCGTTGATCGGCGGGAGCTCGATGTGGCGCCGCACCGAGGGGACGCGCCGGAAGTCGACCTTCGCGCCCGGCAGGTGGACGAGGAGGTACCCCTTCCCGGGAACTGCGTACTCCTCTTCGTCTTCCACCTGCCCCCAGGGATTGGGGGCGACGTACTCCAGGCTCCCCGCGTACCAAGCGTTAGCCTCCACCTGGTGCGCCAGGTGGTAGTGGCCGAGCGCGACATAGTCCCACTGGGCGGGTGCCAGCTCCTGCACCTCAAGGGGCGCGCCGCCGTACTCGATCGTCCCCCGGCGTTCGCCGACGCCCGGCAGCGTCCCGTGCAAGGCGAGCACGTTGAAGGTGTGACCCCGCTGCGGGCGCAGCGCCGGGCGCTCGGGCTGGGCGAGCGCCGAATGCGGCACGGCGAGGACCGCGCAGTCGAGCTTCGCAAACGTGAGCCGTCGGGCCTGCTCCACCACCACCTCCACGCCGAGCGCCTCGTAGAGGGGGAGGATGCTGCGCGTCTCCACCGAGCGGGGCGTATCGTGTTCGCCCCCGATCAGGACCACTGCCGCGTCGGGGAGGCCGGTCCGCAGGCGGTGCAGCTGTTGGAACAGGAAGAGGATGGCGGGGTTCGTCGGCCGCACGGAGTGAAACACGTCGCCCACGAAGAGGACGAGATCGGGCCGTTGCTCGAGGAGGTCGTCCACGGCGCGCCGGAACGCTTCGGCCACGTCCGCCTCGCGCTGATTCCCGCCCCGCGGCGTCTGGCGGTCGTATTGCCGGAACCCGAGGTGGAGATCGGCGAGGTGCGCGAGTTTCACCGGGGCGTCAGTACGGCTCGTCGGAGATGGGGTTGAGGGGGGGCACGCTCTCGCGCAGCACGGCGGGGGTGGCAGCGACGCGCGCCCCGAGCTGCTTCTTGAAGTGCGCGAGGGCGTCCTGGGGGCGCGCCTGCCGCGTCGCGGCCAGGGCGCGGCGCACGTCCGCTTCACGGCGATCGCTGATCAAGTCCTTGACCGCGTTGGGGCGCACGCGGCGGTCGAGCCGCACCAGTTGCCGCGCCACGGCGTCCTCGAACGGCAGGTCGGCGGCGGGCGGGAACCGCTCCACGCCGTCGCGCCCCCGCAGCACGGCAGGCCGCGGGAAGCGCACGAAGACAGGCTGGGTAAAGTGGGGGTGACGCACCATGAGCTCGCCGATCGGCAGGGTCGCGAGCTTCGTCTTCGTGGCGGGGGACAGGACCTGGTAGCTGGGCGTCGCCAGCTCGTCCGCATCCATGCGACCGAAGAGCATCGTGCCCGCGTTCCCGACCACGCGGCGATGCACCTGCGAGCGGAATTGTTCCGCCCCGAACAGCACGAGCCCGAGGTAGCGCCCGCGCTCGGAGATGTCGAGCAGCATCTTGCGCACGTAGGTCTCGGGTCCGTCGGCGAGCGCGTACTTGTTCAGCTCATCCACGAACACCACCACGGCGTCGACCCCCAGGTCGCGGCGTTCCAGGTGTTCCCGCAGCTGCGAGACCACGCGGGCGAACACCAGGTCTTGCCCGAGGGGATCGACGTTCGCCACGTCGATCACGTACACCGTTCGGTCTTCGAAGCGTCCCCACGGCAGGTCGTTCGACGGACCATCGTCGGTGACGAGCCCCTTGCACCGCGTCGAGATGTTGGCGAGCCGGTTGCGCACCTTGCGGATGGTGGCGATGTGATGCGTGCGCCAGCTGTCACCCCGCCCGGCGAACTCGAGCCCGTCGAAGATCGCGCGGAACAGGCGCTCCAAGTCCGCAAAGGTGACGACGCGATGCACGCCCCCGAACCCGTCCTCGAACTCTTTCGCCATGACGCGGTCGGCGAGGAAGTCGATGAAGGCGTCGGCCTTCGCGTCGATGTCGTCGCGATTGAGGAGCACTTCGGCGTAGTCGAGCACCTCCGCGAGGCCCCACACGAGCGGCTCGACGTCCTGCACCAGGTCGGGATGGGTGCGGAGGGTGTTGAGGTTCACTCCGTCGGCCTTGAACGGCGCGTAGTAGCGCACCCGGCCGAAGGGCTCCGCGGCGACGTTGAGCAGCGCGTAGCGGCGGTGGTCCTCGTCGGCGAGGGAGGCGGTCTGATCGAGGAAACAGAGGTCCGGTCCCTTCACGTTGAAGCACACCGCTGCCACCCGGCCCTTGTGGGCCGGGAAGTGTTGGAACACGGACGCCAACAGGAACTCGACGGCGCTCGTCTTCGTGGCGAGCCCCGAGACTCCCGAGATGTTGAGGTGCGCAGCTTCGGGGCCGAGCAGGAAGTCGGCGTCCAGGTACACGGGCGCCTCGAGGCCCCCGGAGGTGTACAAGCCCACCGGGATGGCCCGCGGCTGTGCGCCGCCGAGATATCCGTCCATACGGAGCGCCTGAGCGACGTCGGCGTCGGTGGCCACGTGCACCCGGCCGAGCGGCACGGGTTGGAGCGGCTCCTCGGGCCGCTGGCGCAGCACCGCCGCGGTCCAGAGCCGGATCTCTTGGCGCGCGGTGGGTTGGGCCGCGGCCTTCGCGGGGTCGCCCTCGGCGCCCACCACGTCGTGCAGCGGGGTCGCGAGATCGGAATAGGCGAAGGCGTCGGTGACCACCCCCCAGACGACCCGACTCGCGTCCTCCACCCGTACGATGGCACCGATCCCGATGCTCGTGTCGATCGCGCTCCAGAAGTGGAATTGATGGGGCGTCGCAGGCTTCTGCTCGGTGGCGACGACGCGACCGATCGGTGCGGGTGGCGGATCGTGTCGCTCGATCACGACCCCGTCCGAGGGAGGGGGGAGGCGGGAGCTGCGAGGAGGTCGCGAGGCGCGCGCGCCCTCAAGTAGGTCTCCACGTCATGTATGGGATAAAGTAACCGGTCCCACCGCCGGTCGGGGGTCGCAAGGGGGGCACGCTCCTCCACGAGCCAGGCCGACAGCGCGCTCGCGAGCGCAACGGTCTCGGGGTGGGCACGGGCTTCGAGGCGCAGCAACCCGTACAAGAGATCATTGCCCTCCCACGGCCAAAGCCGGAGGTACCACGAGTAGATCTCCCGGCGCGCGCCCCGGGGCGCGGGCCGAAACACGCTTGAGCGGTGACCGGCAGCGAGCGTGAGCGCTCGTTCGAGCTCCGTGCCTTGGAAGTACTGGGCGCCGTGGCTCTTCACCACGCCGAGGACCCGCGGGTGTTCGGACAGGGTGGTCGAATCGGACAGCACGCCGTCGACGACCAGCCAGGCGCCGCCGAGCGCCGTGGCCCGGGCTTCGCCGAGTCGGCGCTCGAGCGCGGCGCGCGCGGCCTGCACGGCGCTGAGCGCGGCGGGCAAGGCACGCGCGGGCTGGCCCAGATCCTCCGTCGCGAGCTCGACGACGCGGACCCCGCTCGCGTCGAGCGCCGCGCGCGCCGCGTCGGGGAGGCGGTCGCGACGCGTGATCGCGAACTCTTCGGCTCCCTCGGCGACCGTGTGCGGTCGCCGCCCCACCGGTCGCCGTCGGATCGCGGCCGCGACGTAGGCGCGCACGATCGGCGTGACGCCGGCGTACCCGACGACCCGCCATTGTTCGATGCCGTCAAGGAACTCAACGACGGGCGGGATGAGGCGGGCGGTGCCGGCGAGCGGGTGGGCCCGGAGCTCCGGGTCCTCGACGGGCTCGGCGCCCGTGAACTCTGCCGCATCGCTGCGACCGACGCTCGCGTCGGGAAGGTGGGAGGCCGGGACCACGCCCGCCGCGATGATCGCGTCGACCCAGGACCGCGGCACGCTCAGCGGGTTCGGAGGGCCCAGCCGAGGTAACTGATGCTCAGATCGTCCGTGAGGACCCGGCGCGCCGGGGCGTCGTCCGCGCGCGCAATCCCTTTCATCTCCTGCACCACCATGTCGTTCTTGGCGAGCTTCTCGGTGAGCTCGGCGGGCGTGATGAAGCGCCGGAAATCGTGGAACCCCTCGGGCATCGTGTGGTGGACGTATTCCTCGTCCCACACGATCTCGAGGAAGGCGGCGATGGTACGGTTGTGCGTCAGGAAGCCGAACCCCCCGCCGGGCGCGAGGGTGGCCGCGACGCTCGCGAGCGCCCGGTCGAGACTGTTCACGTGCTCGAGGACGTCGACGGCAAACACCAGGTCATGGGTCCCGTCGAGCCTCGCGGCGGCGAGGTCTTCGGCGCTGCCCAACCGGTAGTCGATCGTCAGGCCGGTGCGCGTCGCATGCTCGCGTGCCGCCGCGAGGGAGCGCGCCGAGGGATCGATCCCCGTGACGGTTGCCCCTTCGGCGGCGAGCGCCTCGGCCAAAATCCCGCCGCCGCAGCCCACGTCGAGCACCCGCTTGCCGCCGAATCCGTTAAAGGCACGCCGGAAATACTCCACGCGCACGACGTTCAGCTCGTGCAGGCCGGCGAACGGCCCGGCGTCGCTCCACCACACGTCTGGCACGCGTTCGGCCAGTCGTTCGTACTTCTCGGGTTCGGAGAGCCCGGTGAGCCGGGGCAGCGAACCGGTCATAGGCTAGGAATCTAGGGCGGTGGGGCCCGACGGTGCCGTGGCGGCGGCGTGGGCCGGGGTGGCAGCGGGGGGCACGAGGATCGGGGCGCCGAGAGGAGGGGAGCGCCCCGGGGGCGTGCTGCTACGCGGAGCCCGCGGGGTGGCTCGGCCGGGTCGTCCTGGGCGAGCGCCGCACCCTCCGGCGTCTCACGCCGTGGCCTCGACGTTAGGGAAGGGTGGCACGTCAAGGAACCAGAGCCCGGCGAGCCGGGAGCTCTTGTCCACTTCGACGAGCAGCCGGTCCGCAATGCGCACGACGGTGGTCGGGCGTTGGCGTCCGACGCGGATATGGAGCACGGATTCGTTTGGGTTCTTCTCCACCGTGAGGGCCGTATCGACCTCCACGGCGCCGACCCCCGGCTGGGATTTACGACCCGGGAACACGACGCGCCCCTCTTTCGCTGGTGCCGGGATCGGGAGGTCGTCTCGCGTGCGGATATCATCTGGCCAGGTGACGACGTCGACGCCGCGCAGGCAGCCACTAGCGACGTCGATGACGACGAACGAGCCATCGCCACCTTCTAGGTCCACGGTCCCGTTGAAGCCACTCGTCTTGCCCCCGCCCTTGCACGCGACGGAGAGGATGTCCGTCTCGGGATCCCAGTGGTAGGTGACCTTCGGGAGTTTGCCGTCAAGCGGCTCGATTCGCGTCTCGAAGTGCATCGACGCCCGCGCCTTCCAGCGGTTTCGGGAGGGCGCATAATATAGACCGCCCCCTGAGGAGGAGCCAGCGAGGGGGCAGCGACGACCGCCTGCGGGCGCGGCCGGTCAGTCCGCCAGCTTTTTGGCGAACCCGACGATGCGGTCGAGCCCTCGCTGGAGGCTGTCGGTCGCGGCGGCGTAGGACAGCCGCGCATAGCGATCGTCGCCGAACGCCGCGCCCGGGACGAGGGCGACCCCGCTCGTGGCGACGAGGCGGGTGCAGAACTCGGTCCCGCCGATCCCGCCGAGCGAATCCACGCGGAAGAAGAAGTAGAACGCGCCGAGCGGCTCGACGAACTCAACGCCCGGCAGCTCTTGGCGAAACCGTGTGACTACGAGGTCGCGGCGTCTGCGGAACTCCGCCACCATACGCCCGACGTCCTGCTCCACGCGCTCGTCTCCGAGGGCCGCAGCGGCCGCCAGTTGGGCAGGGTGATTCGCGCCGGTAGTGGTGTGCGACTGTAGCGCCGCCATGGCCTTGGCCACGGGGCCCGGCGCCAGCGCGAGCCCGATCCGCCACCCGGTCATCGCGTACGCCTTGCTGACGCCGTAGATCACCACTACGCGCTCAAGCAGTTCGTCCGGGAGATCGAGGAACGAGGGAGCGGGGCCCGTCCCGTAGTGGATCCGGCGATAGATCTCGTCGGCGATGACCCACACCTTGCGCTCCCGGGCCCACTGGGCGATGGCCTTGATCTCGGCGTGCGTGTACACCGCGCCGGTCGGATTGCAGGGCGAGCAGAGCACGAGCCCGCGCGCCCCAGGAACCACCCGATCCAGGTCCCGCACACTCACCTTGAGGCTCCATTCGGGATCGCCGGCGACGAGGGCCGGTCGGGCGCGCGCGAGATAGATGATCTGGGGGTAGGACACCCAGGCTGGAGCGGGAATCGCCACGACGTCTCCCGGCCCAAACAGCGTGAAGCACACGTTGAAGAGGGACTGCTTGGAGCCGTTGGAGACGACGATATGGTCGGCATTGACCGCCCGGCCGCCGGAGAGCAGCGACAGGTGCTTCGCCGCCGCGGCCCGAAGTTCGAGAATGCCTTCGTTCGCCGGGTAGTGCGTCTTGCCTTCGCGGATGGCGCGGATCCCGGCATCCGCGGGGAGGGTGGGGGTCGGAAAATCGGGTTCTCCCGCGCCCAGATCGATCACGTCCTCGCCCGCCGCCTTGCGCCGCTTTGCTTCTTGCGAGATCGCGATCGTCGCCGAGGTCTCGAGGTGCTGCAGGTTGGGGGACAGGCCTGGGGGCGGCGTCATGGGCGGGACGATAGTCGCGCGACGCAAGTGGGGCAATCCTATGCCGTTCGGGGTGTCAGTTGCCTTTCGCTGCGCCGCGCGGTACGATGCGACTCGGCGTTCGCCCTTTGACAACCGAGGACTTGTGACGGGAGTGGATGCGAAGGCCGCGCTCGAGCGCGGCAGACCGGTGCTCGTGGTATGCCCTCCGGCGCCCCAGCGCGTGCCGGCGGTCTGGGATTTCTTGGGGCCGTACCTCGCCAGCGGGGACGCCCGTGGCCGGACGCCGCCGGGGCTCGTTCTCTGCGCTGACGAAGCGGCCGCCGCCGAGTGGCCGGCAGCGGCACCCAGCACGCTTCGCGTCCTCGCCGTCACCGGCCTTCGCCGCAGCGCCGAGCGGCTGAAGGAAGGCTCGGTCCAGGTCCTGTGTGGCGCCGCCAAAGACTTGGCAACGCTGATCCAGCGAGCGGCGCTCAAGGTCGAGGATGTGGCAGTCGTCGTCGTGGCATGGCCCGAGGCGGTCCTTGCCGGCGAGCACGCCGCGACGCTCGACACTCTCCTCAGCGAAGCGCGACACGCCCGCCGCGTGGTGCTCAGCTGGAATCCCCTGCGTCTCGCCGATTTCCTCGAGCGTCACGCGCGCCGTCCTCTCGTCGTCGGGACGCCGCCCGTCGATGAGACGGGCGCTCCGCTCCCCCCACTCGGGCGCGCCCGCTTTTGCGTCGTCGGCCCGGGGCAGCGCGCGGTCGTCACCCGCGATGTCCTAGATGCGTTGCATGCCACGGCACCGCTCCTCTGGGATGGCGGCCCCGTGCCGCTTGAGGGCGCCTCCACCGAACGCTCGGCGGCTCCCGACGCCGTGGTCTGCTCTACCCTCCCCTCGCGCGAGGAGCTCGCCGCGCTGATGCGATTCGGCGAGCCGGTGATTCTATTGGGTGCCGCGCAATTGCCGTACCTGCGCTCGCTCGCGACGTTGGTGCCGTTTCCGCTGCCAGGCGCGGCCGATCGAGCCCGCGACCGCGTCGAGGAGTTGCGCGAGCGGGTCGCCCGCGTGCTCGCCGCACGCGGCGTGGACGCGGAGCTCGCCGTGCTCGATCCGCTGTTCGAGCGCCTCGAGCCGGCGGAAGTCGCGGGCGCGCTGCTCGCCCTCCTGCGCGAGGCAGAAGCCGCGGGGCGCGACGGAGCGCTGCCTGCTCCTACCGGAGCGACGGCTTCCGTCCGGGTCTTCGTGGGCGTCGGGAAGCGAGACCACGCGACACCGAAGGACCTCGTCGGTGCGCTGATTCGCGAGGTCGGTGTCCCGAAGGCGGAGATCGGGCGGGTCGAGGTACGCGAAACGTTCAGCCTGGTCGAGATCGCGGCAGGTGCCGCGGATCGAGCGGTGCGCGGCCTCACGGGGGCCATGATCCGCGGTCGACGGGTGGTCGCGCGGCTCGACCGCGACCGTTAGCGCGACCGCGACGACGGCCGGCGCGGGCTGGCGAGCGATCTTAACCCCCGAGTGCTCGACGGGCCGCCCAGCGGGGCGACCCGTTCACGACGGCGCAGCCGAGACGACCGGTTACTTCTTGTTCACTACCATTTTCAGCTGTTTGCCCGCACGGAATGCGGGCGCGATCGACGCCTTAATCTGGATGACACCACCCGTTTTGGGATTGCGACCGACGCGGGCGGCGCGCTTGCGGGCCTCGAAGTTGCCAAACCCGGTGATCTGGACCTTGGCGCCCTTCTTGAGCTCGCCGGCGATGATCCCTTTGTCGTCGAACAGGGCTTCGATCGTCCGCCCGGCATCAGCCTTGGACATCTTCGTCCGCATGGCCAGTGCCTGGGTCAGCTCGGCTTTATTCACGATGACTCCTTGTGGGGGGTAGGGCCGGAAACCCTCGAAAATTCGCCCCTTTCGCGGAGGGGCACCCGAAAACCCGCATAAAAACGCCACAATATGGGGTACCCCCCAGAAAAACCGCAAGATATCTGGGTTTTCCTTGACCTCCCTTCCCTCACCCACTACCCTTTTCCCGCCTCCCGCGTTGTTGCCCGACACCCCCAGCGGTAAGGACCGTCATGTTTCACGCCACGCGCCCGGGTTGGATCGAAGTAATTGCCGGCGTGATGTTCTCCGGGAAAAGCGAGGAGCTGGTGCGCCGGGTGCGGCGCGCGGTGATCGCCAGGAAGCGCGTCCA
>DATLKW010000028.1:0-6460 GCA_035538175.1 Gemmatimonadales bacterium
GGGAAGGAGTCGACGTCCCGGGACGCGCCCTCCGGGTGCTCATCCTCGCGAAGCTGCCCTTCAAGGTCCCCTCGGAACCCCTCACCGCCGCGCGCCTCGAACGCCTCGAAGCCCGCGGCCTGAACGGCTTCGCGCACTACCTCGTCCCCAATGCCGCGCTCAAGTTGAAACAGGGCTTCGGACGCCTGATCCGTAGCCGCGCCGACGTCGGCGCCGTCGTCCTGCTCGACCGGCGCGTCGTGACGAAACCCTACGGCGCGGCCATGCTCGAGGGACTCCCCCCGGCCGCCCGGGTCGTGGGGCCGTGGGCCCACGTGCGCGAGGCGTGCGAAGACTTCTTTGCGCGCTCCAGCGTCCGCCCCGGCCTTGAGGCGCGGGCGCTCGACCGCGGATGAGGCTAATATTTGGGACCGAGCCCAGCAGGGTGGCCGAGGCCAGCGTAAAGAGAGAGAGAACGGAGACCGCGTGACCCGCTTCAGCAAACGGCTGGCCGCCTTGCCCAGTTATCCGATGGCCGAGATCCCGGCCGTGAAGCGCCGCCTCGTTGCCCAAGGGGTCGACGTGATCGACCTCGGGGCGGGCGACCCCGATCTCGCCCCGCCCGCCCTGGCCGTGGAAGCGCTGGCCCACGCGCTCCGCGATCCCGCGATGAGCCGCTACCCGTTTCAACTCGGCCTGCCGCTGTTCCGCGAGGCGGCCGCCGCGTACCTCGAGCGACGCTTCGGCGTCCATTTCGATCCGTTCGCCGAGCTGCATCCGCTCATCGGGTCGAAGGAAGGGATCGCGCACCTCGCGATGGCGCTCCTCGATGCGCACGACGTCGCGATCGTGCCCGAGCCCGGCTACGCCGTGTACGAAGGTGGCACGACGCTCGCGGGCGGCGAGGTCTATCGCTACCCGCTCACGCCGCGCACGCGGTTCCTCGTGGAGCTCGAGGACATCCCGGCCGCGGTCGTGCGCCGCACCAAGCTCGTCTACCTGAACTATCCCAACAATCCGACCGCCGCCCTTGCCCCCCGCGACTACCTCGCGCGCACCGTCGCCTTCTGCCGACGCCACGGGATCGTGCTGGCCTACGACAATCCTTACTGCGAGATCACCTTCGACGGCTACGTGGCGCCCAGCATCTTCGAGATCCCGGGAGCCCGCGAGGTCGCGATGGAGTTCCACTCGCTGTCGAAGACGTTCTGCATGACGGGGTGGCGGCTCGGGTGGGCGGTCGCGCGACCGGAGCTCATCGCCGCGCTCGCGCGCGTCAAGAACTACGTTGACACGGGCGCGTTCCTCGCTGTCCAGGCTGCTGGGGCGGCCGTGTTACCGCAGGCGGAAACGCTCGCGCGCGGCTACGTGGAGCGGTTCGCCGAACGGCGCGACGCCCTACTCCCGGCCTTGCGCGCCCAAGGGTTCGAGTGCGAAACGCCCGGCGCCACGATGTACGCCTGGGTGCCCTTGCCGGATGGCGTCGCATCCGCGAGCTTCGCGCGGCATGCTCTCGAGGACACGGGCGTCGTGACCCTGCCGGGAAGTGGCTTCGGGGCGGGCGGTGAGGGATTCTTCCGCCTCGCATTGACGGTGTCCCCGCCGCGGCTCCTCGAAGCCGCGGAACGCTTGGGAAAGGTGCTCGCCACTGTTTGAGCCGCGGGCGGTCCCGTCGCGCCTCCGGCGCCGCACGTGGCTCGCGAGTGCCGCGGTCCACATCGTCATCATCGGCCTGACGGTGACGTCCTCCTGGCAGGCCGACCAGCGGCCGCTGTTTTACACCATCATCCCGGCCGCCCCGCCCACCCTCCCCGAGCTGCCACCGTTCGGCGGCACGCGCCGGGGCAAGGGGCCGGCCGGTGGGCTCGGGCGACCCGTCCCGAACGCCGCGGTCCCCGATACCACCCCACCCCTCCCCGCGCCCGTCGGCAAACCGGACACGACGCTCGCCGTCAGCCCGAGCGCGGTGGGCCCACACATCGTCGCCCCGCCCCAGGTCGGCGACGGCCGGCTCTGGGTGACGCCGCGCCCGGCGCTCCCCGCCGAGGTCGCCGGAGCCCTGTACTTGCCGCACGCGGAACGGGACTCAGGCGTCGTGCGCCGGCTCCACGCGATGGTCGATTCCCTCAACGTGATCATCGATCAGGAGCAACGAGCGCGGCAGCGGCCCGTGTGGACGGCGGATGTAGCGGGGAAGGTATTCGGGATCGACTCGCAATTCATTCACATCGCCGGCATCAAGATCCCGACGGCGGCGCTCGCCCTGCTGCCGATCTCCTTGCCCCAGGGCAACTACGGCGAACAGATGCGTGCGCGTCAGCTCGATGAAATGCGCGCCGATCTCCTCCAAGCGGCGCGCCGCACCGAGTCCCTGCAGCTCTTCCGGCAGTACGTCCGCGAGCTCCGCGCCCGGAAACAGGCCGAGCGGGACGCCGATCAGCGGCTGAAGGGGGACTCGACCAAGGCGAAGCCCGATACGGCGAGAGCGGTGCCCTGAGCGCGGCGCGCGGCCGGCCGCGCCGCGGGAGTTACGCCGCAGGGCCCCCTCGCGCCACGGCATCCCTCAGACGCTGCAGGGCCGCCTCCTTCCCGACGACGTAGAGCAGCTCGTTCACAGGCTCCGACACCGTGCCGCCCGTGAGCGCGATGCGGATCGGCTGGAACACCTTCCCAGCGGCCACCCCCCGCTCGTCCGCGAGTCCCCGAAGCGCGCGCTCGAGTGACTCGGGCGCCCATTCGGTCAGCGCGAGCACCCGGAGACTCGCCTCCAGGGCCGTACGGTAGCCCGCCGGATCCTTCGCGATCTCCTGCTTCGCCTTGTCGTCGAAGACGACACGCGTCGCGTCCAGCCGCACCGTGACCTGCTTCGCCACATCGAGCGTGGTGCGCGAGCGCGTCTTCACGGCCGCGATCGCCCGGAGCACGGCGTCCTGCCGACCGTCGAGGCCGCGGGCATCGAGGTGGGGAGCGATGAGAGGGTACAGCTCCTCGGCCGAGCTCGCCGATAGATACTGGCCGTTCATCCACTCGAGCTTCGTCATGTCGAAGATCGCGGGCTTCTTCTGAATCCCGTCGAACGAAAAGAGCGCGATCATCTCTTCCAAGGTCATGATCTCGCGGTCACCGCCCGGGCTCCAGCCGAGGAGCGCGAGGAAGTTGCGCATGGCGGCGGGGAGGATGCCCATGTGCTGGTAATCGCCGACCGCCGTGGCACCGTGGCGCTTTGAGAGCTTCTTCGCGTCGGCGCCGTGGATCATCGGAACGTGGCCGAAGATGGGAAGCTCCGCGCCGATCGCGCGGTACAGGGCGATCTGCTTCGGGGTGTTCGAGATGTGGTCGTCGCCCCGCAGCACGTGGGTGATCGTCATGTCGACGTCGTCCACGACCACGGCGAAGTTGTAAATCGGCGTGCGGTCCGAGCGTAGGATCACGAAGTCCTTGATGTCCTCCGCTTGGAACGAAATGCGGCCGTGCACGGCATCGTCCCAGGCGAGCTCGCCCGGGGGCGGGCGGAAGCGGATCGCGCCTTCTTCGACGTACGCCTTCCCGTCCGCCAGTAGCCGGTCCGCCACCTCCTGATGACGCCGGAGCCGTGCGCCCTGGAACACCGGTTCCTCGTCCCACGAGAGCCCGAGCCACGAGAGGCCGTCCAAGATCACCCGCGTGTGCTCGTCCGTGGAGCGCTGCTTGTCGGTGTCCTCGATGCGGAGGAGAAACTGGCCTCCGGCGTGACGCGCTATGAGCCAGTTGAACAGCGCCGTGCGGGCGCCCCCGACATGCAGGTAACCCGTTGGGGAAGGGGCAAAGCGGACGCGCATGGTCATCGGAGTCGGTGGGAAGCGGAGTCACGCACCGCGGCGCGAGGAACGGAGAGGGGGGGATTCGAACCCCCGATAAGGCTTTTAGGCCCTATAACGGTTTAGCAAACCGCCGCCTTCAGCCACTCGGCCACCTCTCCATGATTGCTGCACTTGAACTTAGCGACGCCTGGGATTTCACGCACGGGCCACTTGTCCCCCGGTTGTCCCCTTGCCTGTGCTCAGGGCCGCGGGGCTTGTCCCCTGGCGTGCATGCGAGCGAGCTTCTCCACGCCTTCACGTAGGTCCTGACCGGCGACGATAGCATAGCGTCGGTACACGGATTCGGTCTTATGGCCCGTAAGTTTCATCGCCACGGAGCGCGACACCCCGGCCCGCTCGAGGTTCCGCACGGCCGTCCGCCGCAGGTCGTGAAACAGCCGGCCGATCAGATGCGGCCGCACGATCACGCCCTTGTTGTCGAGTGCCGCTCGGCTGCACGCGGAACGCCACGCTACGGCAAACTGACGGATGGGCTCGCCGGGGCGGAAGCCCTTGCCGCCGGTGCGGCAGAACACGTGCGGGATGATCTGGCCCGTCTGGTGTTCCACGGTCCGCACGCGCTCCCGTTGCTGCTCCAGGAGGGAGCGGAGCGGGGGCAACACAGCGAACGGGAATTCTCGGCCCTCGTCGTTCTTCGTCGTTCCCGGCTCGAGCCGGACGACGCCCGCTGCGAAGTCCACATTGGCCCAGGTGAGCCCGCGAATCTCACCCTTCCGCCAGCCGGTGTAGAAGCCGAACAGAAGCACGGGCCGCAGGTCCTCGGGCAACTGCGCCCGGACAGCCTCGACATCGGTTTCCTCGAAAAAGCCCGTCCGCACCCGGTCGGCATCGCCGCTTCATACCAACTATGCCACTCGCTAGGAACCCGAGTTACGACACCGAGTAGCAATCACGCGACGTCCCGGGCATCGGTGTCGTAACAGCGGACCCGAAGATCAACCGAGTGTCGTGAGAAACTCACAGCAGAACTCACAGCACCCTGCACAGGGGAGTTCCCAGAGTACACGGGTATAACCCCCCCGATGGACACGCCTGCCAACTCCCCAACGGAGACGCAACTCTCGAGGCTCGGGAGCGGCTCTGCGACTCTCGGACGTCAGCGGGGCCTCGGTGCGCCACGCCGCGGAAGGCTGTTCCGGCTCCTCTGGCCCATTACGTCCTATCTCGTGACGAATGTGACCGTCACCGTGTTCTGGGTGTTCTTCTTCCTCCTGAACCGGACCACGGTCATCGGCCGGCGCAATGTCGGCGGGCGGAGGAACACGCTCCTCCTCGCGAATCACCAGTCGATGCTCGACAGCTTCCTCGTGGGCCTGGCAGCGTTTTATCCGAGGTCTTGGCTCAAGCCACACCTGATTCCCTGGAATCCCGCGGCGGCCGAGAACTTCTATAAGAACCCGATTTTGGCGTGGCTGGCGGACAATTGGAAGTGTATTTGGGTGCGGGAGGGGCGGCGCGACCTGCATGCCCTGCACCGGATGATGCAGGTGCTGCCGCGGGGCACGATGACCGTGTTTCCGGAGGGCACGCGGTCGCGGGATGGCGCCGTGGGACAGGGTCGCCCGGGACCGGGGCTGCTCGTGCTTGCGACCCAGCCACGGGTGATCCCCGTCGCGATTCAAGGGATGCAGGAGGTGCTGCCCATCGGGCGTTACGTCCCGCGGCTCTTCAAGCGGATCTGCGTGTCCTATGGCCCGCCAGTGGAGTTTGCGGAGTTTGTCACCTTGCCGCGCACCCGGGAGACGGCCCAACGGTTGGTCGACCGCATTATGGAAGCGATTCGGATTCAGCACGCCGATCTCAGCCGCCGGCGCACCTAGTTAACATCGTCTCGAGGCCCGTGACGCCCGCACCGACGCGTACCGTGAGCCGGGCCCCGCGCTTGAGGGGCCTTCGACCTCGACGCCCGTGCAGGCCGGTAGCCACGTGGCCATCCGGGCCGGGTCGGCGAGGCAGACGACGCGACCGATCGGCACGCGGACGTGGTCGATGAGGGTGTGAGGGATCAAGCGCATTCGCTGGGCGCGAAGCGAATGCGCCGGCACGTCATGGCCATCAGACTTCGGCCGACGCTTGGGCCGCGCCGACTACGCTGGCCACCCGCACAATCCTCGTCTTGTCGTCCACAACAAGCCGGATATCGCCATTCGACGAGACGAGGGCGTTCAGAATGTCAAAGGTTCCCGACGCGGAAACGGGAAGGCCTTCCACAGAGACGTCGGTCGGCAATGCCCGATCATCTCCCCGATTCAGAATCTCCCTGACCAAATCCGGCCCAGGGTGCAAAAGAGAATCTGCGCGTCTCGACCTCCCGCAAGCGCGAGCACCCTGATGTTCGGCAGATCGGCCCTGATCTCTTGGCCGTGGGATATGTTCGCCTGTTCCATCCGCTCCTTGAGTCGACAGGCTGCGACTGCGATGTGACACGGTCCTCCATAGGTCCCCGCGGTTAGGTCTTCAGCCTACGATGCTGCTGTGCTCAGACCCCGACACTCGAATAGCACGACGCTGCACTGGTCACGCGCCAACCACGAACCCGGTAGGTGCTGCCGGCCTGTTCAGCTCCAACCATTCGGCGGCGAGCACCCGGAACGCTCCCTCGTCGTGGTCCCAGGCCCTCA
>DATLKW010000029.1:0-5457 GCA_035538175.1 Gemmatimonadales bacterium
GCGGTCGTCACGCTCACCTTCTTCGTCGTACACCTCGCTCACGGGACGCCCTGCTCGGAGGGCGAGCGCCCTCTTGCTCCTGAGGTCTGCGAGCGGCTGTGTGCCGCCTACGGTTGCCACCAGCCGCTGGGCGTCCAGTACGCGAAGTACCTCGCGGCCCTCGCGCGGGGTGAGCTCGGCGAGTCGTTCGGCCGCCACCGTCCCGTGGCCGCGGTCCTCGCCGACGCGATCCCCAATACCTTCGCCCTCGGGCTCGCCGCCCTCGCTATCGACTTCGGCCTCGGCCTCGTCCTCGGCGTTTACCTGGCCGCGCGGGAGCGCCGCCTCAGCGACCTCGCGCTCGGGAATGCCGCCCTGTTCGTCGCCTCGGTGCCCACGTTTTGGCTGGCCCTTGTGTTCTCGCTCGTGTTCGGGCTGTGGCTGCGCTGGTTTCCCGCGGGTGGGGCGCACGATGCGGTGTTCTGTCCCCGCGTCGACTCGGCGTATTGCGTTGGCGACTTCTTGTGGCATCTCACCCTCCCCGCGCTCACCCTCGGGCTCGTGGGAGCCGGCGCGACGGCGCGCTATCAGCGGGCGGCGCTGCTCGAAGTGATCCGCCAGGACTACGTCCGCACGGCCCGCGCCAAGGGCCTCAGCGAGCGCCGCGTGGTGTTCGCGCACGCGCTGCGCAACGCGCTCCTCCCGTTCATTAGTCTGTTCGGGCTCGCCTTTCCGTTCCTGCTCACGGGGGCAGTGCTCGTGGAGACCGTGTTTTCGTGGCCAGGGATGGGGGGGATCGCCGTCGCCGCGATCGGGCAGCGCGACTACCCGGTCGTCACCGGCGCGGCACTCGCAGCGACCGGGATGGTCGTGCTCGGTAGTCTGCTGGCAGACACCCTATACGCCGTGGCCGACCCGCGCATCCGGGTGGCCGACGGATGACGTTCGGGAACTGGCTCGCCCTGGCCGGCGCGGCGATGCTCGCGCTGGCCGTCGTGGCGGGCCTGCGCCGGAGCCTGCAAACCGCCCCGCGCGGCCGCCGTTTCTTCCGGCACCCGAGCACCGCGCCCGGCGTGTTCGTGCTCGCCTTCTTCGTGACCATCGCCCTTGCGGCGCCACTCGTTTCCCCCTATCCGCCGTATCGTCAGCTCGACATCACCCGGCTGCCGGACCGGCCGCCGTCCCCCGAGCACATCCTGGGCACCGACCCCTACGGCCGCGATGTCTGGAGTCGGCTGGCCCACGGCGCGCGCGTCTCGCTGAGCATCGGGGCAATCGCGATGCTCGTGGCCGTGACAATGGGCGCTACCGTCGGGGCCGTCGCGGGCTATTGGCGCGGGGGGGTGGATGCGATCTTGATGCGCCTCGTCGACGTCGGCCTGGCCATCCCGCGGATCTTCGTGCTGCTGATGGCGGCCGCGCTGTGGGAGCACGTCCCGCTGTGGGTGCTGGTGCTCTTGATCGGGCTCACCGGGTGGTTCGGGACGAGTCGCCTGGTGCGTGCGGAGGTGCTGAGCTTGCGGGAGCGTGAGTTCGTGGCGGCCGCGCGGGCGCTCGGCGCCGGGGCTGGGCGCATGATCATGCGGCACGTGCTGCCAAACGCCGCGGCGCCGATCATCGTGTCTGCGGCGCTCGGCATCCGCAATGTGTTGTTAGTCGAGGCTGGGATGTCGTTCCTCGGCCTGGGCGTGCCGTCCCCCGCGCCGAGCTGGGGCAACATGATTGCCGACGGCTGGCTCCGGATCGGGACCGCCTGGTGGTCCGCCACGTTCCCCGGCCTTGCGATTTCGCTCGTCGTCATGGCGCTCAACGCCGTGGCCGACGGGCTCCGCGATGCGCTCGATCCACGCCGCGAGGCCGCGTGACGGAGCCGCTGCTGCGTGTGCGGGACTTGAAGATCTACTTCGTCTCGGAGTACGGGAGCGGGACCGCGCGCGCCGTGGACGGCGTGTCGTTCGACGTGCACTCAGGCGAGACCCTGGGCTTGGTCGGCGAGTCGGGGTGCGGCAAGACCGTGACCTCGCTCTCGATCCTGCGGCTCGTGCCAGAGCCCCCCGGACACATTCGGCCCGGCAGCCTGATCGAATTTGCCGGGCGCAACCTGCTCACGCTCGAGGCCCGCGAGCTGCGCGCGATCCGGGGGAACGAGATCGCCATGGTGTTTCAGGAGCCGATGACCTCCCTGAACCCGGTCTTCACGGTGGGGGACCAGGTCGCGGAGGCCGCGATCGTGCACCAACACCTCTCGCGGCGGGTCGCCCGTGCGCGCGCGATCGAGATGCTCAAGCTCGTCGGGATCCCCGACCCCGAGCAGCGAGTGGATCATTACCCCCATCAGCTGAGCGGCGGGATGCGGCAGCGCGTCATGATCGCGATGGCGCTCGTGTGCCACCCCAAGCTGCTCATCGCCGACGAGCCCACCACCGCCCTCGACGTGACGATCCAGGCCCAGATCCTCGAACTCCTCGAGCGGCTGCAGGCGGAGTTTCGCATGGCGGTCATGCTGATCACGCACGACCTCGGGGTCGTGGCGGGGAGCGCGGACCGGGTGGTGGTGATGTACGCCGGCCAGGTCGTCGAAGAGGCGCTGACCCCAGAGCTCTTTGCGCATCCGCTCCACCCCTACACCGAGGGGCTGCTCGCCTCGGTGCCGCGCCTCGACGTGGTGGCGCCGCGTCCCCGCGCGCGGCTGCACAGCATCCCGGGGCAGGTCCCGGCGGCGACCGCGTGGCCGGGGGGGTGCCGCTTCCACCCGCGGTGCCCGTACGCCTGGGAACGCTGCCGCACCGAAGAACCGCCGCTCCTCGACGCTGCGGGAGGCCCGGCTGGCGCGGGCAGGGCCGCGCGCTGCTGGCTCCTCGCCGAGCCCGCACGGCGGGTCGCGCCCGCTCGCGCGTGATGCCGTCACCGTCCGCCCCCCCTTCCCCCGGCTCGCTCCTCGCCGTGGACGCGCTCGTCAAGCACTTCCCGGGCGCCCGGGGGTTCCTCGGCCTGGGACAGGTGCGCGTGTGGGTGCGGGCCGTGGACGGGGTGTCGTTTGCGATCGCGCCGGGGCAGACGCTCGGGCTCGTGGGCGAATCAGGCTGCGGGAAGTCCACCGTGGGACGCAGCATCCTGCGGCTACTCGAGCCCGACTCAGGCCGCGTGGTGCTCGACGGCGTGGATGTCTTGGCCCTCTCCGCCCGCGAGCTGCGAGCGTTGCGGCGCCGAATGCAGATCGTATTCCAGGACCCCTACGGTTCGCTCAACCCTCGGATGACGGTGCGTCAGACGCTCGCCGAGCCCCTCACCATCCACGGCCTCGCCGCAGGGGCCGCGGTCGAGCGCCGGATTGCGGCGCTGCTCGACGAAGTCGGGCTGGACGCGAGTTTCGCCCGGTGCTACCCGCACGAGCTGTCGGGAGGCCAGCGCCAACGCGTGGGCATCGCCCGTGCCCTGTCGGTCGAGCCCGAATTCCTTGTGCTCGACGAGCCCGTGAGCGCTCTCGATGTCTCGGTCCAGGCCCAAGTGCTGAACCTGCTCGCGGATCTTCAGGAGCGGCGCCGGCTCACCTACCTCTTCATCGCGCACGACCTCGCCGTCGTGCGGCACATTGCCGACCACGTGGCGGTGATGTACCTGGGGAAGATCGTGGAGCGGGCCCCGGCCGCCGCGTTGTACGCCGGCCCACGGCACCCCTACACGACGTCGCTGCTCTCGGCGGTGCCAGTCCCCGATCCTACGGCGCAGCGCCAGCGCATCGTGCTCGCGGGTGACGTCCCCTCGCCCGCGCGGCCGCCTGCGGGGTGCCCGTTTCACCCCCGCTGCCCCCATCCGAAGAAGGACGCGCGTTGCCGGACGGAGCCGCCAGCGTTGCGCGAGATCGCCCCGGGGCAGCTCGCCGCCTGCCACTTCGCGGAGGACCCCTTATGACCCCCCGGCTCAGGGCGATGGTCGGTGACGCCCAGTTCTGGGTGCCGCTCGCCGTGCTCGTCGGCGGGCTGCTCGTGCTCGCGTGGATCCGCTGACGCCGGCGGACGGGATCGCGGCGGCGCGCCTCCGCCGGTTGCAGCTCGTCGGCGTCGTGAGCGGGTTCACGGCTGGGGCCTGGCTCGGCGCCGCCGAAGCGCCCACAAAGATGGTGGTGCTTGGCCTCTCGCCCGTGGTGATCTCGCTGACCATGGTGATCGGCGTCTTCCTCGCTCGCTGGAGCCTGCCGGCCCTGCTGCGCGGCACCAGCGCGATCGGGGCCGACGCGCGCCAGGCACCACATCTCATCGTCTGGGCGATCCTCGCCGGGTGCCTCTGGGCCGTGGCGAACACGCTCACGATCTACGCGATCAGAGACATTGGACTCAGCATTGCGTTCCCGCTCTGGAACGCGAACAGCCTGCTCGGGATCGTGTGGGGCGCGGTGTTTTTCAATGAGCTGCGCGGCGCGGGCTGGTCGCGCGTGCTCGGGGTGCTGGGGGGCGCCGCCGTCATGTTCGCTGGTGCGACACTGCTCGCGGTGGCGTCGGCTACGGCGCACCCGGCGGGCGGGCACGCTGCGCGCGGCGTGGCGGCGGCGCTCGCCGCCGGCGCGCTATGGGGCACGATGTACATCCCGTACCGCAAGGCGTATCTCACCGGGATGAATCCCCTCGCGTTCGTCACCTTTTTCACGGTCGGCGAGCTCGGCATGATGACGACGCTCGCGCTCCTCGCCCGGGGTGGCGTATCGGCCCTCGTGGCGGAGCTGATGGGCGCGCGCGACGTGCTGTTCTGGCTGTTGCTCGGCGGGTTCGTGTGGGTGGTCGGTGACCTATTGCAGCAGTACGCCGCGAAGTACATCGGGATCAGCCGCGGCATCCCCCTCTCGAACACGAACCAGCTGTGGGGCCTCGTGTGGGGCCTGCTCGTGTTCGGGGAGCTGCGCGGCGGCACGAGCGCGACCTATGGCCAGGTGATCGGCGGATCGTTGCTTATGGCACTCGGCGCCGCGGCGATCGCGCTGGCCTCCGCGACCGGTTCGGAACACCAACACTGGCGGGAGGCGGCGGCGCGCGAGGGCGAACGCTACGGCATCGACCCCGCGTATGTGCGCGCCGCGCTGGCCGGCGAAGGCTCGGGAACCGGATCCAGCCGCCGGGGCTGGCTCGATTGGATGCTCGTCGCCGGCGCCACGGCTGTGTTCATCGGGTTCGGCGCGATTGCCCGCGTCCCAACGCTGACGATCCACTGGGACTGGGTGGCGGGACTCAGCGCCACCATGGTAGCACTGCTTGTGGGCGCGGCCATGCTGCTGTGGCGGACGACCCGGCTCAACTGAACCGAGGCCCGGTTCAGTACCGCTCCAGATCGTGCCCCACCACCACCCGGCCGTCGAACGACTGCCGCACGCCGGCGAGCAGGTCCTGGTCGGTCGCGCCACGCCGAATGATGTGCGACAGGATCAGCAGCTTGGGACGGATTCGGGCGGCGAGCTGCCCCAGCTCCACGTCCGACGTGTGAAAGTCC
>DATLKW010000030.1:0-2146 GCA_035538175.1 Gemmatimonadales bacterium
GGGGCACCAGCGTCCAGGCGTCGCGCCCGCGGCGCGTCGCGAACGCCAGGATGTCGACGTCGCGGGTCGTGCGCGCTACGACGTCGAGGAGCGCTAACGCCGCTCCGCCGATGATGACGATGGCGTACGAATGGCCCGCGGCCTCGAGCAACTCGCCCACCCGCCGGAACGCTTGCTCGATGTCGGCGGAACCGCCGAGCTGGCGACGAGGCATGGCTTACTCGACTGTAACCGAGCTAGAGTTGCTATTACTGTAACTATAAAGTGCTATTAAAGCAACTCTCAACTAGGACTATCGCACTCGCAGATCGGGGGCCGACGAGCGCACGGAGCTTCCGTGACACTACATTGGGCCGCGTGACTCGCTCCACCGCTTTCTTGGTGCTCGCCGCTTCGTGCGCTCGCCCCCCCGCCCAGGACCTGCGTGACACCCCGGTTGCGATTCGCGTGAACCAGATCGGGTATCTCCCGGATGCTGGCAAGGTCGCCGTCGCTTGCGCCCTCGAGCCGCGTTCGGTCCCAACGTTCCGCGTCCTCGACACGCGCGGCCAGACGGTGTTCGGACCGCGCGCCACGATTGCCAGCGGGCCCTTTGGACCCTGTGCCGCCACCTATCGGTTGGATTTCTCGGGGCTCCGCCGAACGGGCGTCTATCGGGTTACGACGGAGAGCGCGATGTCGCTCCCCGTGCGCGTCGCGACCGATGTCTACCGCGGAGCGGCGGACTCCCTCCTCGCCTACCTCCGCGAGCAACGCTCGGGCTATAACCCCGTGTTCCGCGCCGCCGTGCACGCTCGTACCGACGGTGTGCTGGTCGACCATCCCACGCGCGGCGGCGAGTTCATCCCTGTCAGTGGGGGGTGGGCCGACGCGTCGGACTACTTGCAGTACGGCGCCACCACGGCGCACGCCACGATGATGCTCCTCCTCGCCTCCCGTGATCATCCCGAGGCCTTTGCCGATCGCTACCAGGCGAGCGGCCTCCCGGGGGCGAACGGGATGCCCGACGTGCTGGACGAAGCGCGCTGGGGGCTCGAATGGCTGCTCAAGATGTACCCGGAAGACGACTTGCTGTTAAATCAGCTCGGCGACGACCGAGATCACGAGTTCTGGGACCTGCCCATCACCGATTCCTCTGACTACGGCTGGGGCAGGGGCGGACGGCGCCCCGTCTACCCGTGCACGGGGAAACCGCAGGGTTTGTTCCAGTACAAGAACCGATCCACGGGGCTTGCCTCCACCGCTGGGAAGTACGCGGCGGTGTTCGCCCTGGGGGCGCGCGTCCTCGCCCGGCGCGATAGCGCGTTCGCACGGCGACTCGCCGGGCGGGCCTCGGCCGCGTACACGCTCGGCGCGGCGCACCCCGGCGTCTGCCAGACGGCGCCCGCCCGGGCACCATACTTCTACGAGGAGGACGATTGGGCGGACGATATGGAGCTCGCAGCGGCGGAGCTCTACGCCCTCACGCGCGAGCCGCGCTACCTCGCGGCCGCCCTCAGCTACGCCGCGCTCGAGCCCGTTTCGCCGTGGATGGGCCAGGATACGGCCCGCCACTATCAGTGGTATCCCTGGCACAACAACGGGCACTACGAGATCTGGCGCGAGGGGACCGACAGCTCGCGCCGGCTCGTGACGGAGTACTACCGTCGCGGCCTCGCCGCGGTGGCGCGCCGGGCGGGCAACGGATTTCGCATCGGGATTCCCTTCATTTGGTGCTCGAACAACCTCCTCGCCTCCTTCGCCACGCAGGGACGCTTCTATCGACGCATGAGTGGTGACTCGACCTACGTGGAGTACGAAACCGCAGCGCTCGACTGGCTCTTCGGCACCAATCCGTGGGGCGTGTCGATGGTCATCGGGCTGGGAGCCCGCTATCCGCGGACTCCGCACTCGGTCGTCGCCGACCAGCTCGGATTACAGCTTACGGGTGGGCTCGTCGACGGCCCCGTCTACCGCTCGATCTTCGCGGGGCTGCGCGGCGTCCGCCTGCGCGCGGCTGACGGGTACGCCCCGTTTAACACCGGCTTCATCGTCTACCACGACGACGTGGGGGATTACTCGACCAACGAGCCGATCATGGATGGTACGGCGAATCTGGCGTACGTGCTGGCGGCGCTCGCGCCAACGGATCGGTGAGGGACCGACG
>DATLKW010000031.1:0-2805 GCA_035538175.1 Gemmatimonadales bacterium
CATACTGGGATACCCTCGGCTGGATTTACTTCCAGCGGGGGGACCTCGCCCGAGCGGAGCAGTACGTGCACGCCGCGTGGCTGCTGGCCCAGCACGGCGAGATCGGGGATCACCTGGGGCAGATCTATGCGCTCCTCGGGCGCAATCAGGAGGCGATCCACACGTTTGCCCTCGCCTTGAACGCGTCGAGCCCGCCCGCAGAGACCGGGACGCGACTCGCCGCGCTGGCGGGCGGGAAGGCCGCCGCGGATCGGCTGGTGGAGGCCGCCCGACCCGACCTCGTGACGCTGCGGACGGTTCAGCTGGGGGCCACGCTTCGGGCGGACATCTCGAGCGAAGTCCGTGTGCTCCTCGCCCCCGGACCCAAGGTCGAGGACATGCGCTTTATCGGCGGCCCCGACGTGGGCCTCGACCTCAAGAATGCGATTCGCAACGCCACCTACCCCGTCATCTTCCCAGACTCAGGCCGCATCAAGCTGCCCCGGCGCGCCCTCCTTACCTGCACGGCGGCGAAGGGCGCGTGCTCTCTCGTGCTGATCGAGTCTGGGCGAACTCCGTCGCTTCAAGTCCCAATCGCGTCGGAGGAATAGGGCACGACCCCGGGGCGGGCCGTCGACCCATGCGAGCCCCAGCGCACGGTCGCGGAGGGCCTACGCGGGTGGCGGATTGATCGCTCGGCAATGCTCACCTCGCAGGTCGCAGACCGTGAGGGTCGTCGACGGATAGTGGCCCACGATCAGGGCAATCGATTTGCCATCGGGCGAAACTCGGGCGAAGAACGCTGCCTGGGAAACAAGCGGCGCAGCGTTCGACCCGTCTGCGCGTGCGTGCACCAGCCTCGTGTCCCCGCCCACTTGTTGCGACCACACCAACTCGCCGTCCGGCGTCCAGGAAGGGTAGATGTTGTTGGCGGTGTCGTGGGTAACGGCGGTCAGTCCGTGACCGTCGGCGTGAATCGTCCAGATCTGGTCGCGCCGATTGCCCGCGTCGCTGTAAAACACGAGGCGCGAGCCGTCACGCGACCACTGCGGACTCTCCGCGTCCATAGCGAGTGCCGTGAGCGGCTGCGGCGCTGAGCCGTCGCGGTTCATCAGCCAGATCTGTTGGTGTGCCGCGCCACGTTTTGCCACGAACGCAATCCGCCGGCCGTCCGGCGACCAGGCGGGCTGGCTACTCCGGTCGCCCTGCTGGGTCGTCAGGCGGGTCGTCACCCCAGAGGCGGCGATGCTCGTGACAAAGGGGTCGGCGGGCTGGCCGCTCACGCTTGAGCTAAAGGCGACTTGCAGGCCGTCAGGACTCCAGGTGGTCCAGGTGTCTTGCGAAGCGCCACTCGTGAGGGGACGGACCTCACCCGTGGCTAGGTCGGCGACATAGACGTGCCACGAGCCGTTATGGCGTGCGGAAAATGCGAGCCGCGCCCCCTCAGGCGACCAGGCAACGTCCTGGTGAAAGACCGGGGTCTCGGGCGCCTGCCCAAACGACGAGGGGGGGGAGCGAACCACGAGCGTGCTCGAGATGGCGAGTAGGTGCAACAAGAACACGTGCTCCTTGCCTCGGGCCTTCACGACGGACGTCGAGGAATGAGGCGAGGAACCTTCGTCGCATACTCCTTGTAGCCCGGCAGCTGGTCCCTGAGGTAGCGATCTTCCACGAGCATCCGCCGGAGCACGAGCCCAAAAGCCACCGCACCGGGGAGCACGGACCACCACGAGCCGATCGCCACCCCGATCACCGGGTAGGCGAGGAGCATCCCGAGATACCCCGGATGGCGGACGTAGCGGTACGGGCCCGCCGTCACGAGCTGGTGCCCGCGGTCGGCCTGGATCCGTACAACCGAGGAGAAGAAGCGGTTCACGGACACCGCCCATCCCACTACCCCGAACCCGAGCGCAAACAGCCCGATGGCCAGGACGTGCACCCAAGCTGGCACGCGATCGGACCAATGAAAGCGACCCACGTCGAGAACCGCAATGAGACTCTCGGCGGCGGTGCAGATGGCGACCGCAAACACGGTGACGCGATCGAATCCCCCGGGTCCGGGTCGTCGTCGCTCGCGGGCGAGCTCGGGGTCAATCGCGAGGGTGACGGGCAGGCCCACGAGCAGGGCGACGGTCACCGTGGCCCACATCCACGGAGCGTCCCAGCGACCCGCGAGCACCCGGCAGGCAGCGATGGTAATCGCCCCGCTCGCTACCCAGCGCGCCACTCTAGCGACCTTGCCCCATCCGAAGGTCATCTCGTCCGCTCCGCGAGAGCTGATTTCCCTTGCACGAGAGGAGCCGGGCCTAGCGCGTGAGCGCCGCCCGGCTGATCCGCCACCGCACCTTACCCGCGAACCCGTCCGTAGCGAGCGCATAGCCGCGGGGCGTGAGGACGAGCTCCACGCGCTGCGCGTCACTGCTCGGGGGCGCGACGAGCCCTGACAAGAGCAACACGGTCAAGCGTGCGCAGCGCGGCACATGGTCTCCCGGCGACGACGTGAGGGTCAGTGCGAGCGGTTCACGAGGGTAGCACTCCGGCCATTCGGCGCAGCAGTCCGTCTTGCGTGACTTCAGCCCGACTGACTTCGCCCACGAGCCGCCCACGCCGCAGCACGAGGATGCGCGTCGAGAGGGCGATCAGTTCCGGCAACTCGCTCGAGATGAGGAGAATGGCGTTCCCCGCCCGCGCCAGCTGATCGATCAGGGCGTGTATCTCGGCCTTCGCCCCCACGTCCACCCCGCGCGTCGGCTCATCGAGGATCAGGACCCGCGACTCGGCCGCGAGCCACTTCGCGAGCACGATCTTCTGCTGGTTGCCCCCCGA
>DATLKW010000032.1:0-5725 GCA_035538175.1 Gemmatimonadales bacterium
TGACGCCTCCGAGGCTGAGCGAAGGAAGGTTCCCAACGGCAATCTGCAGCGGGCCGACGAGCCCGGTGATGAGCGGGCCGTCGATGACCGGACGGATCCTGCCCAACTGCTGGCGCTCAACAAACGGCGTCATGAGGATGACACACAAGCTCCCGTTCCCCGTGTCGAGTAGCAGCCGTGCCGGTATCCACTTCCCGTCGGGAGCCTGGAGATACGCGTTCAGCACGAGATCTTCCTTCTTGGACGCGAACGGCAGGACGAGCCCCGGGCCGTCGTAACGATAGCTCGCGCGGTCGTACAGGCGCACCATGCGTTCTGGGAAATCGATCTCCACGGCAAAGTGTGCGAGGAAATCGTCCCCAAGGAGGCCGGTCACAAAGCGCCCTTGTCTTTCGCTGATTCTGCTGGTGCTGAACAAGCTTACGACGTAGTCGCGAAGGACCAGCCCCGCTATGCGCATGCTGTCGACGAGCGCACTGTTAGAGTCCGGAGCCCAGCGCAACTCTACGCCAGCCCGGAGCGCCCAAGCACGGTCGAGCCCGGTGCGCCCAGTACCGGTGTCTAGGATCAGCCACCCTGGCTCGCCGTTGACCATTGCATTGACGTTGATGCGATGGTCAAAGAGCTCAAATGGAATCGTGGTCACGGGCGCCGTCGCGCCGACAATGCTCGGTGGGGGCAGGCGACGCGCCGGTGCGTTACACGCAACGCTCGACACCGCCGCCGCGAGGATCAGAGGCAGCGGTTGTCGTGGCACCTCAGCTCACACCGTCGCGCGGGTGCGGTTGATGTGGCCCTGCTCTTCCAGCGCCGCCTGGGCGGCGGCGAGCCGGGCGATGGCGACGCGGAAGGGCGAGCACGACACGTAGTTCATCCCCGCACGGTGGCAGAACTTGACCGAGGCGGGCTCGCCGCCGTGCTCGCCGCAGATCCCGATCTTCAGGTCGGTGCGGCTCGCGCGGCCGGCTCGGACGGCGAGCTCCATCAGTTTGCCAACGCCCGTTTGATCGAGCACCTGGAACGGATCGTCGGGCAGGATCCCGTGTTCGACGTAGAACGGGAGGAAACGACCCGCGTCGTCGCGTGACAGGCCGAAGGTGGTCTGCGTCAGGTCGTTCGTCCCAAACGAGAAGAAATCCGCTTCCTTCGCGATCTCGTCGGCGGTGAGTGCGGCGCGCGGCAGCTCGATCATCGTGCCCACGAGGTAGGGCACGGCATGGCCCTCGGCGGCGAAGACCTCCTGGGCCACGCGGTGCACGATCTCCGCCTGCCGGCGCAGCTCTTCGCGCACGGCGACGAGGGGAATCATGACCTCGACGGCGACCTTCTTCCCCCGCCCAACCACCCGGCATGCGGCCTCGAAGATGGCGCGCGCCTGCATTTCGGTGATCTCGGGGTAGGTGATCCCGAGGCGGCAGCCCCGGTGGCCGAGCATGGGGTTCGCTTCGGTGAGCGAGTGCACCAGGCGCTCGAGCCGGGCCGCCGGCATGCGCATCACCCGGGCGAGCTTCGCCACCTCCTCGCGCGTGTGGGGCAGGAATTCGTGCAGCGGCGGGTCGAGCAGCCGGATCGTCACCGGCAGGCCCGCCATCGCCGCGAAGATGCCCTCGAAGTCGCTCCGCTGCATCGGCAGCAGCTTGGCGAGCGCCGCGCGGCGCCCCGCCTCGTCGGGCGCGACGATCATCTCCCGCATCGGCGTGATGCGGTCCCCCTCGAAGAACATGTGCTCGGTGCGGCACAGCCCGATCCCTTCGGCCCCGAACTCGCGCGCGCGCTTGGCGTCCCCCGGGGTGTCCGCGTTGGCCCGGACGCGCAGGCGGCGGCGCGCGTCCGCCCACGTCATGAGCTTCGCGTAGTGCGCGCCGACCTTGGGCTCGACGAGCTTCGCGGCCCCGAGGAGGACGCGGCCCGTGGTGCCGTCGACGGTGAGGACCTGCCCGCGCTTGATGACGCGGCCGTTCGCCCGGAACCGTCCTGCCTGGGGGTCGACCTCGATGTCCTGCGCGCCCACGACGCACGTCTTCCCCATGCCGCGCGCGACGACCGCCGCGTGGCTCGTCATGCCGCCGCGCGCCGTGAGCACGGCCTGCGCGGCGACGATGCCATGGAAGTCCTCGGGCGACGTCTCGGGCCGGATGAGGATCACGTGGTGGCCCTGCTTCGCGCGCGCCTCAGCCTCGTCGGCGTCGAACACCGCCTCGCCGATCGCCGCCCCGGGGGAAGCGGGGAGTCCCTTGGCGATGAGCGTGACGCTCGCCCGGGGGTCCACCATCGGGTGGAACAGCTGGTCTAAGTCCTGCGGCGGCACGCGCTGCACCGCCTCGTCCTCGGTGATCAACCCTTCGTCGACCAGCTCGACGGCGGTGCGGACGGCAGCGAGACCGGTGCGCTGGGCGCGGCGCGTCTGCAGCATGTAGAGATCGCCGTGCTCGAAGGTGAACTCGATGTCCTGGACATCCTTGAAGTGTCGTTCGAGGGTGGAGGCGACTCCTTCGAGCGCCTTGTAGACCTTGGCGAGCTTGCCGCGCCGCATGCGCTCGAGCGGCTCCGGCGTGCGGGCGCCCGAGACGACATCTTCGCCCTGGGCGTTGGTGAGGAAGTCGCCGTTCAGGACCGCCTCGCCCGTGCGGGTGTCGCGGGTGAAGGCAACTCCCGTACCCGAGTCGTCGCCCAGGTTGCCGTAGACCATGGCGACGACGTTCACCGCCGTGCCGAGCTCGTCGGGGATCCCGTGGACGCGGCGGTAATCGATCGCGCGACGGGTGCGCCAGCTCTTGAACACGGCCTCGATCGCGCCCCACAGCTGCGCGGCCGGGTCCTCGGGGAACGCTGCGCCGTGCCGGTGCGCGATGATGGACTTGAAGGTCGCGACGAGCGCCGCCAGGTCCTCGGCCGGGAGATCGATATCGCGCGCGACGCGGCGCCGCCGCTTCACGTCGTCGAGCACCTCGGCGAACGGTTCCTTGCCGATCTCGAACACCACGTCGCCGTACATCTGCACGAACCGGCGGTAGGAGTCGTAGGCGAAGCGGGGGTTCTTCGACTCGGCGATGAGCCCTTGGACGGTGCGGTCGTTGAGCCCCAAGTTGAGGATCGTCTCCATCATCCCCGGCATCGACACCGCCGCGCCCGAGCGCACGGACACGAGGAGGGGGCGGTCCGGGTCCCCGAACCGCTTCTTCGTGACGCGCTCCAGGTGTTTTAGGTGGCGATCGACCTCTTCACGCAGGCCTGGAGGGAAGGTGCCGTGCTCCAAGTAGGCGAGGCAGAGCTTCGCCGAGAGGGTGAAACCCGGGGGCACGGGGAGCCCCAAGTTCGCCATCTCGGCGAGGCCCGCCCCTTTGCCGCCCAGGATGTCGCGCATGGCGGCCGAGCCATCCGCTCGTCCCGCTCCGAAGAAGTAGACCCAGCGCTGGAGGGCCGCCACGGGGCCTCAGACGGCGAGCGACTCGAGGGGGGCGGCGTCGCGCGCCCGGGCCAGCTCGTCTTCGGGGATCGGCGTGGGGTAGGCGCCGGAGAAGCAGGCGTGGCAGAAGTCCGTGGGATCACCGCCGGCGGCGCGGAGCATGCCGTCGAGCGAGAGGTAGCCGAGCGTATCGACGCCCAGGCGCGCTTTGATCTCCGCGACGCTCGCGCTGGCGGCGATGAGCTCGCGGCGGCGCGGCGTGTCGATGCCGTAGTAGCAGGGGCCGGTGATCGGCGGGGACGCGACCCGCAGGTGCACCTCGCGCGCGCCCGCCTGGCGGATGAGCTGCACCAGGGCGCGGCTCGTGGTGCCGCGGACGATCGAGTCGTCGACGACGACGACCTTCTTGCCGTGGAGGACGCCCCGCACGGGGTTGAACTTGATCTTGACCTTGGCCATCCGGTCGGCCTCGGCGGGATGGATGAAGGTGCGGCCCACGTAGTGGTTGCGGATGAGGGCATGCTCGAGCTTGAGCCCCGACTCCTCGGAGAACCCGAGGGCCATGGCGTTGGACGAGTCGGGCACCGAGAACACGCAGTCCGCGCCGGGGGCGGGGTGCTCGCGGGCGAGCTCGCGGCCGAGGGCCCGCCGGACGCCGTCGACGGAGCGGTGGAACACCGTGCTGTCGGGTCGGGAGAAGTACACGAGCTCGAACACGCAGCGCCGGTGGGGCCGCGCGGGCAGCCGGGGCAGCACGTCGAGCTCCGGCCCCTGGAGCCGGAGGAACTCCCCGGGCTCGAGCTCGCGTTCGAGCGTGGCGCCGGTGATGTCCAAGGCGCAGGTCTCCGACGCCACCACCCACCCCTGGCCGAGCCGGCCCAACACGAGCGGCCGGAATCCCCGGGGGTCGACGATCGCGTACAGCGTGCGCCCGATCGTGATCACCAGCGAGTACGCGCCTTCCACCCGTTCCAAGGCGTCGAGCAGTTGGTCTTCCGGCTCGCGCGCCTCGGAGCGCGCGATCAAGTGTACGAGGACTTCGGAGTCGGAGGAGCTCTGGAAGATCGAGCCTTTGGCTACCAAGTCGGAGCGGAGCGGGACGGCGTTCGTGAGGTTGCCGTTGTGGGCGAGGGCGAGCGGCCCCTCGCGGTAGCCGGCGAGCATCGGTTGGGCGTTGGCGAGGACCGAGGTGCCGGCGGTGGAGTAGCGGGTATGGCCGATGGCGACGTCGCCCTCAAGCTCGGCGAGGACGCGCTCGTTGAAGATGTCCGAGACGAGGCCCATGCCGCGGTGCGAGCGCGCGACGCCCGCGCTGCTCACGGCCACCATCCCGGCCGACTCCTGGCCCCGGTGCTGCAGGCTATAGAGGCCGAGGTAGGCGACCCGGGCCGCGTCGGGAACGCCGGTCACGCCGATGATGCCGCACATCTCGCCGTCAGTCTCCCATGCGCCGAGGAAGCGCGGTGAAATATACCTCGCGCAGCCGGTCCACGGCGTGCTCGACGGTTGCGTCGCGGAGCCGGAGGCGAAGCGGTCCGCCCCGGGCGCCGACCGTCCCGACGCGCTCGGCCGGGAGCCCGAGCTCCTGGGCGAGGGCCGTCACGGCGGTGGCGCGCTCGGGGGCGCAGGTGACGACCGCGCGGCCGTGCGACTCGCTGAACAAGAGCTCGAGCGCTGGGAGGGCGCCCGCGTGGGCCCGGAGGTCGATCTCGAGTCCGACGCCCGTCGCGTCGTACGGTCCCCCCATCGCAAGCTCGGCGAGCGCGACGCCCACGCCACCCTGGGAGCAGTCGTGGGCGGCGTGGAACAGGCCGCGCTCCGCTCCCGTGACCAGGTACTCGATGAGCTGGCGTTCCGCCGCGAGGTCGACCCGGGGCGGCTGGCCTCCGACGAAGCCGTAGGCCGCCTCCCACAGGGCCGAGCCCCCGAGCTCGGGCCTCGTCGTCCCGAGGAGGAAGACGGCGTCGCCCGGAGTGCGGGCGTGGCTTGGGACGGCGCGCTCGATGCGGGTGAGGAGGCCCACCATGCCGACGATCGGCGTGGGGTCGATGGCGCCCGCGGGGCTCTCGTTGTAGAACGACACGTTGCCGCCGGTGACGGGTGTGCCGAGAGCGCGGCACGCGTCGCCCAGCCCGCGCACGCTCTCCTGGAACTGGTAAAACACGGCCGGGCGCTCGGGGCTCCCGAAGTTGAGGCAGTTGGTGATCCCAAGCGGCCGCGCCCCGGTGCAGGCGACGTTGCGAGCCGCCTCACAAACGGCGGCCTTGCCCCCTTCGTAGGGATCGAGGCGCACGAAGCGGCTGTTCCCGTCGACGCTCA
>DATLKW010000033.1:0-4840 GCA_035538175.1 Gemmatimonadales bacterium
ACAACGTCACCAAGATCGTCGTGGGCAAACCCACGCACCCACGGTGGCGCGACAAGCTGTATGGATCGGTGCTCGACCAACTCGTGCGCGGTAGCGGGGACGTGGACGTCTACGTCATCACGGGCGACGTGGAGGGCGAGACGGCCCAGCCACGGCCGCAGGCCGGGCGGGCGGCGCCGGCGCGGGAGTACGTGGGGGCGGCGCTCGTGGCCGGCCTCGCCACGCTCGTAAGCTTTCCCGTCTTTCGGTTCCTGTCACTCACCGATGTCGCGATGGTGTTCCTCCTGGGCGTCGCGATCGTCGCGTCGCGCTACGGGCGAGGGCCGACGATCCTCGCGTCGTTCCTGTCGATTGCGCTCTTCGATTTCTTCTTCGTGCCCCCTCGCTTCACCTTTGCCGTCTCGGACGTGGGCTACGCGCTGACGTTCGTCGTGATGCTGGCGATCGCGCTCCTGATCAGCGGGCTCACCCTGCGGATCCGCGCTCAGGCGGAGACGGCCCGGGAGCGGGAGCGCCATACGTCCGCGCTGTATGCCATGAGTCGGGAGTTCGCCGGCGCGCGCACCGAGCGCGACGTGATCGGTGCCGCGGAGAAACATTGGGCCGACACCTTCCAGGCCGCTGTGACGCTCCTGCTGCCCGATGCCGAGGGGAGGCTCCGACCGACGCGCGCCCAGGTCGCGCTCGCCGAAAAAGAGCGCAGCGTCGCCGAGTGGGTGCACCGCAACGGGAAGCCGGCGGGCGTAGGCACTGACACCTTGCCGGCGGCCGCCGCGTTCTACTTCCCGCTCGTCACGTCGGCGCGGCGGATCGGCGTCATGAGTCTCTCCGGGGACGTACGGTGCTTCGAAGACTCTGCCCAGCGACGGCTGCTCGAAGCCTTCGCCGGCCAGACGGCGCTCGCCCTCGAACGGGCGCAGCTGTCCGGGCAGGCAGAGCGCGCGAAGATCGAAATCGAAGCGGAGCGGCTCCGGACCTCGCTCTTGAGCTCGCTCTCCCACGATCTCCGCACGCCGCTCGGGGCCATCACGGGCGCGGCGACCACGCTGCTCGAGCAGAGCGCGGCGCTCGCGCCCGCCGCCCGAAAGGACCTCCTCGAGACGATCCTCGGCGAGTCCCGGCGGATGAATCGCCTGATCGCGAATCTCCTGGACATGGTGCGGCTCGAGTCGGGCGCGCTCGAGGTGCAGCGGGAGTGGCAACCCCTCGAGGAGCCGGTCGCGGGCGCGCTGATGCGGCTTGCCGACGTCCTCAAAGACCGGCGGGTGGAAGTCCATCTCCCGCCGGACCTCCCGCTCGTCCCCGTGGACGCCGTGCTCATGGAGCAGGTCTTCGTGAACCTGCTCGAAAACGCGGCGAAGCACACACCGGCGGGAACGCCCATCGACGTGACCGCCGCGGCGCGGGATGGCGAGGTGCTCGTGGAGGTGGCGGATCGCGGCCCCGGCATCCCGCCGGGCGAGGAAGAGCGGATCTTCGCCAAGTTCTATCGGTTGCCGGCGAGCGAAGGCGCGAGCGGCGTCGGCCTCGGGCTCGCGATTGTGCGGGGCATCATCACGGCGCACGGTGGGCGGATGTGGGTCGAGCAGCGCCCCGGTGGCGGGGCCGCGTTCCGGTTCACCCTGCCCATCGGCGGCGGCCCGCCGGAGCCAGTGCCCGCGGCGGACGAGGCCGCCGAGGGCCGTGACTGAACCGACCGCGCTCGTCCTGCTCATCGAAGACGAACCGCAGATGCGCCGGTTCCTTCGGGCGGCGCTGTCGACCCAGCCCTATACGCTCGTCGAGGCGGAGACCGCCCGCGAAGGCCTCGCGCAGGCCGCAAGCCGCACCCCCGACGTCATCCTCTTGGACCTGGGCCTGCCCGATGGCGACGGCATCGATCTGACGCGGCGCATCCGAGAGTGGTCGGGCGTGCCGATCGTCGTCCTCTCCGCCCGCGGGCGGGAGCAGGACAAGGTGGCGGCGCTCGACGCGGGCGCGGACGACTACCTCACCAAACCGTTCGGCGTGGGCGAGCTCCTCGCGCGCTTGCGCGTCGCGCTGCGCCATGCCGCGCGCGGGGCGTCGGATGCCGCCGAACCGGTGTTCACCGTCGGTGGCCTCCGCGTGGACTTCGAGCACCGCCGCGTCTTCCTCGACGAACACGAGGTCCACCTCACGCCCACCGAATACAAACTGCTCGCCGTGCTCGTCCGTCACGCCGGCAAGGTGCTCACCCACCGCCACCTCCTGAAAGAGGTGTGGGGGCCCAACGCGGTCGAGCAGACGCACTACCTGCGCGTCTACATGACCCAGCTCCGACACAAGGTCGAGGCGGACGCGACGCGGCCGCGCTATCTCGTCACGGAACCGGGGGTCGGGTACCGCCTCCGCGCCGAGTGAAAGGGGCGGCCCCCCGGGTGTTGGTCGTCTCGGCCGACCAGTGGCCGCGTGCCCTGCTGCGCGCCGAACTCCGCAACGCCGGGTACGACGCGATCGGTGCGACCACGCTCGCGCGAGCCCTCCGCCACCCGCCGACGGATGCCGAGCGCGGACTCGTCCGCCTCATCATCGTCGACGATCAAGCCGTCACCGCCGACCCCACCAGCCTCGAGCGCGCGCGCCGGCAATACCCCGGCGCCCTCTTTGTCTTGGTCCACCGGCCTCGTGCCGCGCCGGCCGGGCCCTGGGCGGCCACGCTGCCGCGGCCCGTGGCGATCGGCGAGATCGTCGCCGCCGTGCGCCAGCTCGCGCCGCCGCAACGGGAGGGGTCGCTCCTCGGGTAGATCCCCACGAGGGGCTTTGAGCGCCGACGGCTTCGGGCGCACGGCGCGGTCCGGGGAAGGAGAGCACGAGGAGCGTCTGCAATCGGTCGTCGTGAGCCGGTCCCAAAACCGGCACCCGGAGGCTAGTTTGCTCGTGAGTCCCGCCCCCAGGAGGCGAAACAGATGAAGTCCGTTCCGTGGCTCGTTGCGGGCGCCGCTGTCCTGGCCACTGTCATCGTCCTGGCCCTGGGTCGCCGGGGGCCCGGAGCCGTCCATCCCGACCCCCGTCCCGACATCACGGCCGAGCGCGTGCTTCCCCCAGCGCTGCTCCCCGACGGGCCGGGAGTCATAGAAGCGTACGCGGCGGCCCGCAATGCCCCGCAACTCCTGGACGGCGTGTTCTGCCACTGCCACTGTGCCCGGACCTTCGGGCATCGGTCCCTGCTCACCTGCTTCGAGTCCGACCACGGCGCGCGTTGCGATATCTGCATGGGGGAGGCCCGGCTCGCGACCACGCTCGCCGCGCGGGGCAGGTCGCTCGACGAGATTCGCCGCGCCATCGACGAACGCTTCGGGTCCTGAACGCGGGAACTCGGTTCGCCTGCCCCGGGGACTCGAGGGCCCGGCCCCATGCAGCTACCGATCCGTCAGGGCCGTTCCACCCAGTCCGCGACGAATACGTTCGTTTCGTGGGGCGCGGTCCCGTGCCGGTTTGACGCCCACACGAGCCGCGTCCCGTCGCGAGAGAACATGGGGAAGGCGTCGAACTCGGGGGACGTCGTCACCTGCTCGAGGCCCGTGCCATCCACGTTCACGAGATACAGATCGAAGTTACGCGACGCCGGCGCTCGATAGTTGGAGGCAAAAATGATGCGCCGGCCGTCGGGGTGGAAATAGGGCGCGAAGCTCGCCCCCGGGAGGTGGGTGATCTGGCGCTGGTCTGAGCCATCGGCATTCATCACCCACAAATCCATATGCGTCGGGCGTACCAGACGGCGGGCGAGGAGCGCACGATACTCGACGCTGTCGGCGGCGGTCGGCGGGTGATAGGCCCGATAGACGATCTGCTTGCCGTCGGGGGAAAAGAAGGGGCCACCGTCGTATCCCAACGTCGTGGTCAACCGCTTCAGGTGGGAACCGTCTACGCGCATCGTGTAGATGTCGAGATCCCCGTCTCGGAGCGACGTGAACACGATCGTCTGGCCGTCCGGTGACAGCGTCCCTTCCGCGTTGTAGCCAGGCCCGTCCGTGAGCCGGCGCGCCCCGGTCCCGTCCGCGTCCGCCGTGTAGATGTCGTAGTCGTAGAGGGCCCACACGTACCCTTGCGAGTAGTCGGGCCGCGGCGGGCAGTTGGAGCTCGCGCGCTCCGTGCTCGAATAGAAAATGCGACGGTCGTGGTCGAAGAAGTAACCGCACGTGGTCCGCCCGCGTCCCGATGAAACCCGGTGTAGCCCGGTCCCGTCGCTGCCCATCACGTACATCTGATCGCAGTGCTCCGCCGGACCCTGACGTTGGAAGATCAGCAGCGTTCCGGTCGCCGAGAAATACGCTTCGGCGTTCTGCCCGCCGAACGTGAGTTGGCGGACGTTGCGCAGGTGCACCTCGCCTGCCTCGGGCGGCACGGGAACGGCTTGAACGAGGAACGCAACGAGGACGAGCATGGTGATCGCAAGCTACGGCGCGCGTACCACCCCTGCAACGCAGTGCCGACGCGCCGCGGAGCTCCGCTCCCCACACTGGTCGGGGATGCAGCGCCGGCTGGTCGCGACCGCTCGGAGGCAGGCGTATGTTCCTGAGCGATGCGCCAGGCGAGATCGGGTTCGTTCACGCGCTGATCGATCGGGCCATGAGAGGAGCAAGAGTCATGACGCACGCAAGCGAGCACGACGTGTCGCGTCGGCAGGTCCTTCAGCTGATGGGCGCGAGTGTGGGTGGTCTCGCGCTCGCTGGACACCGGCGCGGGCTGCTGCAGGTCGCTTCCGACATGCGGCAGGAGCTTCCCTCGTTCACCGGCCCCGGACCGAATCCCTACTGGAATTCCGTTGGGCCCTTTGTGACGGAACCGCAGAAGGTGCCGCTCATCCGTCTCACAGACC
>DATLKW010000034.1:0-11998 GCA_035538175.1 Gemmatimonadales bacterium
CGTGTCGCGATGGCGGAAGTTCGTGTAGGCGAGTTCGAACGCCGTGCGCTCAACCGTGAAGCCGACGGGGCTCACCGCCTGCACGATGTGGCCTTGGGCGTCGATCCACGCACTGGTGGGCGGGCCCCCCGACCGGGCTTCGATCCGAAACGCGCGCACGGTATCAAAGCGGGCGGGGACCCACGCCATCGCCGTCGAGTCGAAGCCGGCGGAGTCGGCCACGACGAACGTCGACTCCGCGGCAACCGTCACCTCGACCGTGCGCTGCGCGAGGAGCATCGGATCGAAGACCATCAGGGAGTACACTCTGCCCGGGCGGAGCACGCCGCCGAACGCGAGCCGGAGGGGCAAAATGCTCGGCAGGACGGCCGGGCCGCGCAGCGGGACGCGCGTCGCCTGCGAGTCGGCGCCGGAGTCCATCTCCACCGCCAGCACCGAATCCCGCATCACGAGGCCCGTCGCGCCAAAGCGGCCAGGCTCGCCGTCGAAGCGGACGGACACCCCTTCGAGGCGGAGCGCTCGGGACAGCGTCGCCCGGCTTAACGCCGACGTCCGGTACAGCCGGCCAAGGGCGGGGACCTGGAGCACGAGCACGTCCGTCACGCGGATCGTGGCCCCAGGCGTGTCGATCGTCGTGGAGGAGAACCCGACCTGGCGTCCGGCAACGGCCAGGCGGTAGTAAACGGCCCCGGGCGGCACCCGCAGCGCGGCCTCGGCGAGGAGCGCCCCGGTCGGCTGGAAGAGCTCGCGCTTGACGAGCCAGGCCAACGACACGAGCCAGGCGGCGACGATGGCCGCCGCCCAGCGACCGCGCGTCACGACTCCGCCGCGCGACTGCGGCGCAGCGCGGCCTCGAACGCGTCCCGGTCTCCCGGTGTCTCCACGACGAATGATACGTCGGCCGGGAACGCCGCGCCCCCCAGGTGCGCCTGGAGGACCGTGACCATGATCTCCGCCGCGTCCTCGACGCTCAAGTTTCCCGCCCCCGTGCCGATCGGGGGCACCGTGAGCGCGCCGAACTCCCACTCCTGCGCCTGCTGCAAGCTCGAGCGCCAGGCGCGCGCCACGCCGTCCCGCGTCACTGGCTCCGTCTCGCTGCGGATGACGGCATGAATCACGAACGCCGCCGGCAACCCTCCCCCGGCCGCCGTCACGACCGCCGCGCCCACGGGGAGCTCCTTCTGCAGGCGGAGGTGGGCCACGAACTCCGCCCCCCCGACCGTCTCCAGACGGCGTACGGCGGGCGTTGTGGGGTCGAGACGGGTGGTGGAGGGGCGGACGATCGCGTCGGCCGACAGCCCCGCGAGGTCCTCCACGACCACGCGAATCACCGGGCGGCGGCCTCCCGCGAGCGGCGATACATGTGCGTGGCTTCGTCGGGACGATGGAGACGATCGAGCACGACCCCCAGCCGATGCAGGGCGCGGGCGTTGCGCGGCTCGAGCTCTACCGCCCGCTCGTAGGCCACCCGGGCACCCACCAGATCGTCCACGTGATTCAGCGCCTCACCGAGATAGTACCACGCCGCCGCCCGGCCCGGGTCCCCCTCTGTTGCTCGGCGGAGGAGGGGCACGGCCTCGGCCCACAGCCCGCGGCGCGACAGCAGCGCGCCGAGGCCCGTCAGGACCTCGCCGTGCGCGGGCGCGATGCGCAAGGCGCGCTCGTATTCGAGCTGGGCGGCGCGATGGTGCCCCGCGGCGGCGAGCCGCGTCGCCTGCTCGATGAGGGTCGTGAGCGGGTCGGGCTCGGAGACGCGCGTGGGGTGAGGCCCCGCGCTGGCTGGACCGGCCGCCGACTCCGGTTCCGCAGCGTCGACCCCGGCAGGACTCGAACCCTCGGGCGCCGGGAGCTCGGCGCGGATCGGGGGCGGGAGGCCGTCGCGGACCACGTCGGCGGGGGAGGAGATCGTGCTCGCTTCGGCGAGTGATTCCGCCTCCTCGATCAGCTCCGCCGCCACCCGGGCCCGCTCCGCCGCCGACTGCCACCGGGCTGCGCGCTTGCGGATCACCCGGCGACCTCCGCCGTGAGCCAGGCGAGGTAGGGCTCGAGGCCCCGCTCGACGGGCAGCGCGAGCAGCTCCGGCACGTCGTACGGATGCCGGCCCCGCACCGCCGTGCACAGAGCGTCCCAGCGCGATCGATCGGTCTTGAGTAGCACGACCACCTCAGCTTGCTCCGTCACCCGTCCCTCCCAACGGTACACCGACCGCCCCGCCGGGAGGAGCGTGCCGCAAGCTATCAGGCGATCCGCCAAGAGCGCTGTGACGAGCGCCCGAGCGTCCGCCTCGGTCGCGAGCGTGGTCAGCACGAGCAGCGCGGTCGTGGCCATCGGGCTGGCTAACGTAGGGAAGGGGCAGAGCTTAGGCAAGGCGACGGCGGGCGCGGCGAGCGCCTCGGACGCCGCACGCGAAGGCCGCGGGCGCGCCGCGCCCCGCGTCCGCGCGCGCACCCCGACAGTTGACCGCAATGCCGTGCGCTGTCTAGGCTAAAAGGCTATGTCGAGCGAGTCATTGATCGTCCGCGGCGCCCGCGAGCACAACCTCAAGAACATCACCGTCGAGATTCCGCGCGACAGCCTGACGGTCATCACCGGCCTGTCGGGATCGGGGAAATCGTCGCTCGCCTTCGACACGATCTACGCCGAAGGGCAGCGCCGCTACGTCGAGTCGCTGTCCGCCTACGCCCGGCAGTTCCTCGGCCTGATGGAAAAGCCCGACGTGGACGCCATCGAGGGCCTCTCGCCCGCGATCTCGATCGAGCAGAAGAGCGCGGGCCATAACCCGCGCTCCACCGTGGGGACGATCACCGAGGTCTACGACTATCTCCGCTTGCTGTGGGCGCGGCTTGGCACGCCCCACTGTCCCAAGGACGGCTCCCCCATCGAGCGCCAGAGCGCGTCCCAGATCGCCGAGCTGATCCTCGGC
The DNA here is from genome assembly GCA_035538175.1 of Gemmatimonadales bacterium. Lineage (GTDB taxonomy): Bacteria > Gemmatimonadota > Gemmatimonadetes > Gemmatimonadales > GWC2-71-9 > AG41. The sequence goes on from DATLKW010000034.1 coordinate 2,924, forward strand.
TGGCCCGAAGGCACCAAGCTCGAGGTCCTGGCGCCGCTCGTGCGCGGCCGCAAGGGCGAGTTCCGCGACGTGTTCGAGGCGGCGAAACAACAGGGGTTCGTGCGCGTGCGCGTGGACGGCCAGACGTACGACCTCGCCGACGTGCCGAAGCTCAACCGCCGGCAAAATCACGACGTCGCGGTCGTCGTCGATCGCCTCGTCGTGCGCAAGGCCGACGGCGCGCGGCTCGCCGACTCGATCGAAACGGCGCTCCGGGCGGCCGACGGGACGGTGGAGGTCGTGCAGGGCGGCAAGTCGACGCTCTTCTCGGAACGCTACGCCTGCCCCCGCTGCGGCCTGTCGCTGCCGGAACTCGAGCCCCGGCAGTTCTCGTTCAATTCGCCCTTCGGGGCGTGCCCCGATTGCTCGGGGCTCGGGACCCGGCGCGAGGTCAACCCCGACTTGGTCCTCGGCGACCCCCGCCTGTCGATCCTCGAAGGCGTCATCCTCCCGTGGGGCGAGCCGAGCGGGTATATCCGCAAGGTCATCCTGCCGAGCCTCGCGCGCGCCTTCAAATTCGACCTGAACGCGCCGTGGGACACGCTCCCGGCGCCGGCCAAGAAGGCGCTGCTCTACGGCGCGCCGGGAAAGACGCTCACCTTCCACTACGACAGCGATCGCTGGCATGGCGCCTACGAGTCGGGGTGGGACGGGGTGCTCAAGCACGTGGAGCGGCGCTACCGCGAGACCGCCTCCGATGCGGTGCGCGAACAGCTCGAGGAGTACATGCTCGAGCAGCCCTGCCCGACCTGCGGCGGGAAACGCCTGCGGCCGGAGAGCCTGGCGGTGCTTCTGCACGGCAAGAGCATCGGCGACGTCGTGGACCTCCCGGTCGTGGACGCGCTCAGCTTCTTCGAGGGCCTCCCGTTACGCGGCGGCGGGCGCGCGGGCCTCGATCCCGAGATCGCCCGGCCGATCTTAAAAGAGGTGACGGATCGGCTCCGCTTCCTGCGAAACGTCGGCCTTGACTACCTCACGCTCGGCCGGTCGGCCGATTCCCTCTCGGGCGGCGAGGCGCAACGCATCCGGCTCGCCACGCAGATCGGGAGCCGCCTCGTCGGCGTGCTCTACATCCTCGACGAGCCCTCCATCGGCCTCCACCAGCGCGACAACGCGCGGCTCCTCGCGACCCTCAAGGAGCTGCGCGATCTCGGCAACACGGTCCTCGTCGTGGAGCACGACGAGGAGACGATGCGGGCCGCCGACCACCTGGTGGACCTGGGGCCACGCGCCGGGCGGCACGGCGGCGAGGTGGTGGTCGCCGGCTCCCTCGCCACCGTGCTCGCGCACCCCGACTCGCTCACGGGACGCTACCTGCGAGGCGAGCTCCGCATCCCCGTGCCGCCCCGACGCCGCCTGCCCGACCGCGAGCGCTCCCTCACGATCGTCGGCGCCCGGGAGCACAACCTCCGCGATCTCACCGTCGAGCTGCCGCTCGGGCTGTTTGTCGCCGTGACGGGGGTCTCGGGATCGGGCAAGTCCACTCTGGTGACGGACATCCTGTATCGCGCCCTGGCGCGACACTTCTACCGGGCGAAGGTGATGCCGGGGGCGCACACGCGGATCGAGGGGCTGGACCACATCGACAAGGTGATCGATATCGACCAGAGCCCGATCGGCCGCACGCCCCGGTCCAACCCCGCCACCTACACGGGGCTGTTCACGCCGATCCGCGAGCTCTACACCTTCCTGCCCGAATCGAAGATCCGCGGCTACGGGCCCGGCCGCTTCTCCTTCAACGTCAAGGGCGGCCGATGCGAAGCGTGCCAGGGCGACGGGCTCGTCAAGGTCGAAATGCACTTCCTGCCCGACGTCTACGTCCCGTGCGAGGTGTGCAAGGGCCGCCGCTACAATCGCGAGACGCTCGAGGTCCGCTATAAAGGAAAGTCGATCGCCGACGTGCTGGACATGTCGGTCGCCGAGGCGCTCGACTTCTTCGCCCCCCAGCCACGCATCCGCGCGAAACTCGAGCTCTTGAACGACGTAGGGTTGGGCTACATCCACCTCGGACAGTCCGCCACCACCCTGTCCGGCGGTGAGGCCCAGCGGGTGAAGCTTGCCACCGAGCTGGCCAAGCGCGACACGGGCCGCACCCTCTACATCCTGGACGAGCCGACCACCGGCCTGCATTTCGAGGACGTGCGCCTGCTGCTCGACGTGCTGCACCGGCTCGTGGACAAGGGCAACACCGTGGTCGTGATCGAGCACAACCTCGACGTCGTGAAGACCGCCGACTGGGTGATCGACCTGGGCCCCGAAGGGGGCGCGGCCGGTGGCGCGGTGGTCGCGACCGGGACCCCGGAGACGGTGATGGGCGTCAAGGGGTCGTTCACCGGCCAATTCTTGCGCAGGGTGCTGGCGGTGAGCGACTAGGTCGATAAGTTCCGACGGAAGGAGGCACGCGCGTATGTCGGCGGAGTGGGCACCCGTGGTTGCAGTCATCGGCCTCGCGCTCGTGATCGGCGCCACGCTGGTCCTGCGGGGTCCGGTAGGGAAGGCGCTGGGGGACTGGATTCGGGGCTGGTCGCAGACGGATCAGCAGTGGCTGGCCGTCCAGGCGGCGAAACACGGCGGCACGGAGCTCGGCACCGCGATCGCCGAGAGCGTCCGGAGTCAGGTCGAATCGAATCTCATGGCCTCGCTTGGCTTGAAGGCGGCGGCCGACACCGGGGCGCTGCGGGGTGAGCTCGCGGTCCAGCGCGACACGATCACGCAGGAGCTCGACGCGCTCCGGCACGAGGTGACGGAGCTCGCCGAGCGGCTCGACTTCGCCGAGCGACTGCTTGCCCAGGAGCGGAGCGCCGCCCGTCTCGGGCCCCCGCGCTGACCCGATGAAAGACGTCCTCGCCATCGTCTTTATCTTCGGGGGGCTCACCTGCTTCCTCCTCTCCATCTCGCCCATCGGCCGGGCGGTCGCCGAGCGCATCCGGAGCAAGGGCACGAGCCCCGACGCCGGCGCCCTGCGCACCGAGCTCGCCGAACAGCGGGAGGCGCTCGAGCAGGAGCTCGACGGCGTGCGACGCGAGCTCACCGAGCTCACCGAGCGGGTGGATTTTGCCGAACGCCTGCTCGCCAAACAGCGCGAGCCGGACCGGCTCGTGCCGCCCCGGGCCTGAGGAACCCCATGAATCCCGGAGTCATCGGCGTCTTCATTCCCCTGGTCGCCATCGGGGGCTTCTTCCTGTGGATGATTGCCCTCGCGGCCTCGAAAGCCTACCAGGCGCGGCTCAAGGCCGAGGCCGGCCGCGTCGGCGCCGCCGAGTCGAGCGGGAGCCAGGCGGAGGTCTTGGCGGCGCTCGAGGAAGTGCGGCGAGAGGTGGCGGAACTCGCGGAGCGAGTAAATTTTACGGAGCGACTCTTAGCCAAACCACGCGACGCGGCAGCGGGGAAACCGCTCCCTGGGGAAAGGCGTACGGGTTCCACATGACGCAGGTGGCAGCGCCCCCGCTACCACCGGGGCTACCGGGGATCCCGGTCGACCCTAACTGGCTGATCAATCAGCTCGTGCCGCTCATCGTCTTGGTGGTGGTGATCGTCGGCCTCAGATCGTTGCTCCGGTCGCCGGTGGGGGATGCCCTCGCCGATCGGATCCGCGGGCGGGGACTGGGACGCTCGAAGAGTGGCGACGCGACGGCCGAGACCGAACGGGTGGCCGCGCTCGAGACGCAGGTGAGTCAGCTCCATGGCCAGGTCGCCGAGCTCGGGGAGCGGCTCGATTTCGCCGAACGCCTGCTCGCCGAGCGGCGGGAGCGACAGGTTGGCGCGGGACAGTGAAGCCCCGGCCGCAGATTGAGGGTGCGCATGGGACTCTTTGATCGTCTCTCGACGCTGATCCGGTCGAATATCAACGACCTGATCTCGCGCGCCGAGGACCCGGAAAAAATGCTGAACCAGCTGATCGTGGACATGCGGAGTCAGCTGGCGAAGGCGAAGCAGCAGGTCGCCGCCGCGATAGCCGACGAGAAGCGCCTGGGGTCCCAGGTGGATCAGGAACGGAAGAGCGCCGAGGACTGGGAACGGCGGGCCGTGCTCGCCGTCCAAGAGGGGCGCGACGACCTCGCCAAGCAGGCGCTGCTCCGCCACAACGAGCACGCCCAGGGCGCGCTGCAGCTGCACGAGACGTGGGTTAAACACCGCGAGGAAACCGAACGGCTCAAGCTCTCCCTCCGGCAGCTCAACGACCGGATCGAGGAGGCGAAGCGCAAGAAGAACATCCTGATCGCCCGCCAGAAGCGCGCCGAGGCGCACAAGCGCATCCAGGAGACGATGTCGTCCATCGGCGACAAGAGCGTGTTCGAAACGTTCGAACGCATGACCGAGCAAATCGAGCACGAGGAGCGCAAGTTGATCGCCGCGGCCGAGGTGAACGAGGACCTGTCGGGCGACACCCTCGTGAAGCAGTTCCAGTCACTGGAAGTGAAGGCGGACGCCGACCAACAGTTGCTCGACCTCAAGCGCAAGCTGGGCCTGCTCCCTGCCGCCTCGCCCGGCGATGCCAAGCAGCTCGGCAAGGGCGCCGCGGAAGCCGAGCTGCTCGAGGATGACGACGCCGAGCACCACCGCTGAACACGGAGCCGTCGCCCCCGATCCCTCGGCTGTCCGGCGCCACGTTCGTGGCGCTCTTCGTTGCGGCCCTCGCGATCTGGTTCGTCGTCCGGGTCGTCGAGGTGCTGCTCCTCGTCTTCATCGCCACCCTCTGCGCCGTGTACCTGTCGGCCATCACCGACCTGCTCGAGCGCCGCTTCGGCCTGGCCCGCTGGCTGGGGCTCACCAGCGCGGTGCTCGCGACCATCGCCGCCGTCGCGGGGATCGCCGCGCTCCTCGCCCAGCCGGTTATTGAGCAGACCGAAGCCCTCGTCTCCGGGCTGCCGCAAACGCTGACGAACTTTCAGAACGCGCTGGCGGAGTGGGCCCGCCAGTACCCCGTGCTCCAACCGGAGTCGAACTTCGTGGCCCACTTGATCGACGACGCCGGGAACTTTCTGCGGGGCTCGCTGCTCCCCTACGTGACCGCGGGCGGGAGGGTCTTCATCGAGGGCGCGAGCGTCGTCGTCATGGCGCTCTACCTCGCCGTCCGCCCGACGCTCTACCGCGACGGCGTGCTCTCGCTCGTCGCCCCACGCTACCGCGCCGTCGGCGCCCGCGTCCTCGCCGACGCGGGCGCGACCCTGCGGGCCTGGGTCGTGGGCCAGCTGCTCACCATGCTCGTGCTCGCGGCGCTCACCGCCGTCGGGCTCTGGATCCTCGGCGTCCCCTACTGGCTCGCGTTCGGCCTGTTCACCGGCCTCGTCGCCATCGTGCCGTTCTTCGGGACCCTCGTTTCGACCCTCCTCCCGGCCCTCTTCGTCGTCGGCACGGGGAGCTGGGTCCGGGTCCTCGCCGTCATCCTCGTCGGCATCGCCGTCCACGTGGTCGAGGCGAACGTCGTCATGCCCCGCATCATGGAGCGGCGGGTGGCGCTCCCCCCTGTCCTCACCATCACGAGCGTGCTCGTCATGGGCACCCTGCTCGGCATCGTCGGCCTCGTCGTCGCCGTTCCCGTGCTCGCGGTCACGCTCGTCGTGCTGCGCCACGTGGTCCAGGTCGAGATTTACGGCGACCGCGCGGGCATCGAGCCGGCCGTGCTGCGTGCGAGCGGCGAGCACGCGGTCCCCAAAGCGAAGCTGCGGGCCTGATGCCCCCGACTCAGACGCACCGCTTCCTCATCATCGCCGACGGGCAGTTCGAGCCCATGACCTCGAAGACGGCGAACTGCTGCATCCGCTACATGCCGGAGCGCATCGTGGGGGTCTTCGACCGCACCCACGCGGGGACGACCGTCCAGCACGTCCTCGGGTTCGGCGGGAGCATTCCGGTCGTGGGCGACTTCGCGCAAGGCCTCGCCCTCGGGCCGACCGCCATCCTGATCGGCATCGCGCCGATGGGCGGACGGCTGCCCTCGGAATGGCGCGCGTGGCTCCGCTCGGCGCTCGAGCACGACCTCGAGATCTGGAGCGGCCTGCACACCTTCATCGGCGACGACCCCGAGCTCGGGGCGCTCGCCCGCGCGCGCGGGGTGCGCATCTTCGACGCCCGCCGCCCGCCCCCGAACCTGCCCGTGGCCGACGGCCTGGCCGCCGAGGTCGACGCCTACGTCGTCCACACCGTCGGCTCCGACTGCAACGTCGGCAAGATGACGGCCCAGGTCGAACTGCGGAACGCCCTCACCAAGCGCGGGCACCGCACGCGCTTCGTCGCCACCGGCCAGACGGGGATCTTCCTCGAGGGTTGGGGGATCGCAGTGGACGCCGTGGTCGCCGACTTCATCGCGGGCGCCTCGGAATGGCTCGTGCGCGAGGCCGCGAAGGACGCCGACATCATCCTCGTCGAAGGCCAAGGCAGCCTGATTCACCCGGGCTACTCGGGCGTCACCCTCGGGCTTTTGCACGGCTCTTGCCCCGACGCGCTCATCCTGTGCCATCAGGCGACACGCACCTATATCGGCGACTACCACGGCCGCGAGCCTTGGGTGAAGATCCCGCCCTTGCCCGAGCTCGTCGACATCTACGAGCGCGCCGCCGCCCCGGTGCACCCCACCAAGGTGATCGGCATCTGCCTGAACACGTACGATCTGACGGACGAGCAGGCGCGCGCGGCGGTGGCGCGCGCAGCGGCCGAGACGGGGCTGCCCGCGACCGACCCGGTGCGCTTCGATCCGGCGCCCCTCGTGGACGCGATCGTCCAGGGCGCGATGGCGGCGACATGAGGGGCGGCGTGCGTTGACGCTCCCCGAGGCCGTTCCTACGTTTCACCCGCCCCGATGACGCTCGCCCTGTACAACACCTTGAGTCGCCGCGTCGAGCCCTTCACCCCGCTCGCGCCGCCGCGCGTCACCCTGTACACCTGCGGCCCCACCGTCTGGAACTACGCCCACATCGGCAACTTCCGGACGTTCTTGTTCGAGGACCTCCTGCGCCGCCACCTCGAGGCCTCGGGCTACGACGTGTATCACATCATGAACTTGACCGACGTCGACGACCGGACGATCAAGGCGGCGGCGGCCGACGGGAAGCGGCTCGCCGAGCACACCGCGCCCTTCATCCGCGCGTTCTTCGAGGACCGCGACTACCTCCGCATTCGAGCGGCCCACGCCTACCCCCGCGCCACCGCGTCCGTGCCGGCGATGATTCGCCTCGTCGAGCGGCTGCTCGAGCGCGGCGTCGCCTACCGGGGCGACGACGGCTCGGTCTATTTCGCGATCGCCCGCTTTCCCGGCTACGGCCGGCTGTCCCGGCTCGACGCGGCCACGCTCAGGGCCGGCGCCCGGGTGGCGAGCGACGAATACGCCAAAGACGACCCCAGAGATTTCGCGCTCTGGAAAAAGGCCGAGCCGAGCGACGAGCAGGTCGGCGCCGCCTGGGACGCGCCGTTCGGACGAGGACGACCGGGCTGGCACCTCGAGTGCTCGGCCATGTCGCTCGCGGCGCTCGCCGAGTGCTGTGCGTCCGAGACGTTGGACATCCACGCTGGCGCGGTCGACTTGATCTTCCCGCACCACGAAGACGAGATCGCGCAGGCCGAAGCGGCGACGGGCCAGCCGTTCGCGCGCTACTGGCTGCACGGCGAGTTCTTGAACGTGCGCGGCACCAAGATGTCGAAACGGTTCGGGAACTTCCTCACCGCGCGCGATCTGCGCGAGCAGGGCGTGGACGCGGCGGCCCTGCGGCTGCTCGCGTGGCAGACGCACTATCGCAAGGCGCTCGATTTCACGGACGACGCGCTGGCCGGCGCCGCCGCGGGCGTCCGCCGGCTCGGTGACCTTCATGCCCGCCTCGGCGCCGACCCGCGCACGCGTGAGGGGGGAGCGTCGCTCGCCGCGGCGGCCGAGAAATTCGCGACCGATTTTCGCGCGGCCCTCGACGACGATCTGAACGCCCAGCGGGCGTGCGCCGCCCTGTTCGAGCTCGTTACCGCGGGCAACGGCGCCTTGGACGCCGGGGCGGCGGGAACCCGCGGCGCGCACGCCGCCCGCGTGGCGCTCGAGGGCGCGCTGGCGGTGCTCGACGTGCTCCCGACCCCGAAGGCGGTGGACCAGGAGCGGGAGCGCTGGATTGCGGGCCGGCTCGAGGCGCGCGACAAGGCCCGCAGCGCCAAGGACTTCGCGGCGGCCGACCGGATCCGCACGGAACTCCGCGCCGCGGGAGTCGAGATCGAGGACACGCCCGCCGGCACGCGCTGGCGATCGCTGTAAGTGCTTCGCGGCACAGCCCTTGCACTAGCGCGCTTCCCCCCTTACTCTTCAAGTCTGGAAAGTTTCGGCGTCGGCCAGCTGACGTAGCTCAACTGGTAGAGCAGCTGATTTGTAATCAGCAGGTTAAGGGTTCGAGTCCCTTCGTCAGCTCACGTTGCCGAAGAGGAACCACGCTGCCCCGACCCTTTTGCGAGTTCGGAGGGAACCACACACCCCGCGCGTTGCGAACGCGGGGTGCGTCGTCACTGGGGGCAAACGACCGGCTGGGGGGGACCGCGAGCGCCGTCGGCATCGGTGGGGTGCCCGAGTGGCCAAAGGGAGCAGACTGTAAATCTGCCGGCGACAGCCTACGAAGGTTCGAATCCTTCCCCCACCACTCGGCGCGCGGGCGTAGCTCAGTTGGTAGAGCATCAGCCTTCCAAGCTGAGGGTCGCGGGTTCGAGCCCCGTCGCCCGCTCTCGCTCGCGTAGCTCAGTCGGTAGAGCGCGTCCTTGGTAAGGACGAGGTCACCGGTTCAATCCCGGTCGCGAGCTTTCGACTCGAGAGCCGTCACGCAGCAGCGGCACAAAATCGCGCCCCCGGGCGTCCGCACGCGCGCGCCGTCACCGGCCCGCCGCGCCACGCCGCCCGCGCGGGACGCGCAGAGCATCACGAACTGAGGAACGCATGGCCAAGGCGAAATTTGAGCGTACGAAGCCGCACGTGAACGTGGGGACGATTGGGCACGTGGATCATGGGAAGACGACGTTGACGGCGGCGTTGACGAAGGTGGCGGCGGAGAAGGGGTTGGCGACGTACGTGCCGTA